>WFQB01000287.1 GCA_015487305.1 Parvularculaceae bacterium
GTTACAGGTCCTTGCTCTTCTTCCGGGCGCATCTCGGCATTTATCGCCACATCACCTAGGAAAAATTCCCGCTGCCCGCTGGCGTCAACGGCTTTGAGGTTAACCGCCTGTAGGGCCATTTTTTCTTCTGCAATGCGCACCCGCAAGGTTTCCATTTCCACCTGCCATGCCTGCTGTCCGTCATCTGTCGCAAAGGAGATATTTTGCACGCCTATGGGCGAGAAGGTGAGGCTGGTCGGATTATAAGGCAGGGTGTCGATCATCAGCCGCTCACCACGCCAAGAAAATGCGCCCGGCACTTCATATTGGGGCGCTTCAATTTCGGCGCGCAGGAAAAACGGAAAGCCGCGAATCTCATAAGTCTCAAGCGCAACCACATTGCCGCGCTCGCGCTCGTCTTCAATCCAGTCGGTCACCGCCTCGCTCATAATATTGCTGGCAAAACTCCAGTAAAAATACCAGGCAATGGCCAGCACCCCGAGCAAGGCAAAAGGGATATAAAGCCCCCATCGTGATGGTTTCTTTGGCGTTTTTTCTTTTATTCTATCTTCTGGCATTTTCCCGCCTGTTCCATTTTTGTTCCAACTTATCCCCGCCCGTTAACCCTATGAAGTTAAAGAGTTAATAAAATTATTTTGGGCATAGGCCTCGATATTGTCGAAAATTTATGCGCCCTTTTCGCGCCCTGTTGCCACACCTGCCAGACGCTCTGAAGTGCCATTAATCTCCCCTTGCAAACGGCCCAGAAAATCCTGTCGCGTCATTTTGCCTTCGACAGGGGGCAGAAATTTTACGGTAATCACCCCGCTTTTGCGCTGCAAGCTGTCTCTTAGCCAAAACAACCCGGCATTATGGGCCACTGGCACACAAGGCACGTCAAGGGCGCGATAAAGGGCATAAACCCCCGGCTGATAAGGGGCCTGCTCGCCAAGGGCGATGCGCGAACCTTCCGGGAAGATAATCAATTGCTGATCTTTGGCGATAACATCCCGTGCTTTTTGAATCATTGTTTTTAGCGCCCGCGCACCGTCATTGCGATCAATGCCGATAAAGCCCGCTCGCGCCGCCCACCAACCAAATATCGGCACTGCCAATAATTCTTTTTTCAAAATGAAAATTGGATTGGGCAGGCAGATCAAAAGCCCAATGGTCTCCCATGTTGATTGATGTTTGGCGGCAATCAGTGCGGCCCCTTTGGGTATATATTCGCGGCCCTCTACCCGGTAATCAAGACCGCAAAAAACCTTGAGACCAAACAGGATGACCCGCCCCCAATTACGGGCAAAAAAAAGCGCGCTGGATCTTGTCGCCATCAGCGGAAAGCCAAAAATTGTCATCACCACGGCGGTCAGCGGCATCCACACGGAAAAGGCCAGCGAGCCAAGGGAAGGCTTTGGCCTTTCGCCATCGGGCGCTGATGCGGCGGTATTCGTGCTTTCCTGCGTGGCCGAATTGGTCATGAAGGATTTCCTGTGAGGTATAAAGTTAAGCCGAAACGAGTGCCAGATACTAGGACATCATGCAAGACCATCAACAGCCAGACGCGCTCTGGCGACAAGAAATTTGCTATATTCAACCGCCAATATGCGCCATGCCTCCGGGGAGCGCACCCAGCCCTCTGCCGGAACCGCTTTTGACGGCACCGGCCATGGCAATAATTGGGTCTCCGGCAAAAGGCGGCGCAATTCCGCCATCGCCCTTGGCATGTGATAATCCGTGGTCACCAATATCAAGGTCGAATAATTTTTTGATGCCGCCCATTCATGGGTTTCCATAGCATTTTCCAAAGTGGTTCGGGCTTTGGCTCCAAGATCCACGCAGCAATCATAAAGTGTCGGGTCCATATCGGGGGTAATGAGTTTTAGATCCGCCAGCCTTGTGCCGGGCGCAACGCCGGAAATCAGCACCCGTTCGCCAATGCCTTCTGCCAGCAAAAAAACCGCCGCCTCAATGCGTGCGCCGCCACCGCCTGTGACCGCAACAATGCCAATCTGAGCTGATTTTGCGGGCATATCAGGCAAGGTCTCGAGGCTCTCTTGACGGTCAATCGTGCCAACAAAGCGAAAAAACCCGATCAGCCAGAACAGGGCTACAAAACCGACAATCCGAGATAGAACACGCATAGGGCCTCGACATCTAAGAACTATAGTCTAGCCGAGAAATGACCGGGGTGCAAAAGGGGTTTTAGCGCCTCCCAAAAGCCCTTACCAGCGCCCGGAAAGCGAGCGCATCACCGTTTGCTTGGCGCTGACCGCAGCCACTGTGCAGATGAGAAGGGGCACCATTAAAAGCCACACCATGGTGGCGGAATTATTGCGTATGGCCGGTAGGAAATAGCCGCTTGGCTCCAGCCCTTGCAAGGCCCAGCCCGACAGCAACAGAACAATGATCGCCAAAGATAATCCCATCAACGCCCCGCGCAGGCCCAGCACAAAAAATCGCCTTTGCACTTCGGCGGCAATAAATTCATCACTCGCGCCCACTAGATGCAAGACGTCGATAATTTCCTTATTGGCAGCCAGCCCCGCTCGCGCCGCATAGATGATGACCGCGCAGGCGGCCACCATAATCAACAAGAAAATGCCAAAGGCCAAGATCTGCCCGGTTTGCGCCGAAGCGGAAAGGCTGTCATTCCATACTCCATGATCGTCAAGACGCGCCCCCGGTGCCCGATTGGCCAGATCCATTTGCAGGCCGGATAAGTCCTTGCGCAAAGCCGGGCTGACCTCAACGGCAATAATCCCCGGCACTGGCAGGCTATCACTGACCCGGCCCTTGCCGAGCCATGGCTCCAATAATTTGCGCCTTTGTTCCAGCGAATAAACCCTAACCTCTTCCACCCCGCTGGTGGCCCGCAAAACATTTTCAGCCGCCGCGATGTCGCGATCAATCACTGACGGGCTGTCGCCAACAATTTGCACCGTTATTGAGCCGGATAAATCGCTGGTCCATTGCTGGGCCGCCTGACGGACAAAGAAAAATCCGGCCAATGCCAGACAGGCCAGAAAGCTGATAACCGCAATCACCGTCATCAGCGGTGCGCCCGCTGCGCCGGCTTCCGGCAAAAGCGGTCGTCGCCTTGAAGGTCTGACATTTTCAATGTCGGCGCTCATGGCCTCATGCCCCCAGAGCCGAGCGCTCATCGCCCGCAGCACGCGAAGAGGCTTCTGCCCTCGTCGCCGGACTGATATCTTTTAAGGGGCCATGGAGGCTGAGGCGGCCATCTTTTAAGCGCAAAATGTTCTTTTTCATGCGCCGCACCAATGTCAAATCATGGGTCGCCACAATAACCGCCGTGCCGAGGCGGTTTAATTCCACCAGCAGGCGCATGATCCGCTCGCCCATAATCGGGTCAACATTGCCGGTGGGTTCATCCGCCAAAATCAAATCCGGCTTGGATACAAGCGCCCGCGCAAGGGCCACACGTTGCTTTTCCCCCCCTGAAAGGGTCTCCGGCAAAGCGTTAACGCGATCGCCAAGGCCGACCCAAGTTAACAATTCGGTTACGTCTTGTGCGTATTCATTTTGGTTAACGCCTTGTACCCGCATGGGCAGGGCTATGTTTTCAAAGGCGGTCAGATGCTCCAGCAGGCGAAATTCCTGAAAAACCACTCCGATGCGGCGACGCATCAGGGGCAATTGGTCCCGGGGCAATTGGTTAATATTCTCGCCAAACAGGGTCAGCCTGCCGCTAGAGGGCTTTTGCGCCAGATAGATCATCCGCATCAGCGAGGTTTTACCCGCTCCGGACGGGCCGGTAAGAAAGCGAAAATCGCCATCGCGAATGACCATATTCACATCGCGCAATGTTTCGCTGACACCATCATAGCTAAGGCCGACATTCTCGAAATTAACGAGAACCGATCTTTGCTTATGGCTTTGTGCAATGACCACCCTAGTGGCACTCCTGTAACAATATTGCCAAAGGCGCAGCGTCCTGCCTTGCCTACCCCTGTTATGCCCAAAGCCGCATCATCCATGCAAGGGGCAGTTTTGCCCACAATATGGTGTGATTCTGCCTCTAACAGGGAGGCAATATTATGATTGTCACCTGCCCCCATTGTCAGACCAATTACGCCATTGATGATGCCTGCATCCCGACAACGGGGCGCTCTGTGCGTTGCGCTGCCTGCGCGCAAAGCTGGTATGTGCCATCGCCCGTGCCGATAGAAATGTTAACGCCGCTGGACCCGGACGCCCAAAGCGGCAGGCCACGCCAATTTGGCAAATCTCTTTCTGGAGCGTCTTTCGCTGATGCTTCTTTAGCAAGTGGTCGCCGACGCGATTTTCAGACACAGGAGTTCCAGCCCTCCCATCAGCATGGTCCGCGCTTTGACGGCACCACCGCCCTTGCCTATCTCAATGATAGGGAGCCGGTGAGTGATATTGATGAAAATGATTTTGTCTCTGAACAGGATTTATCCGCCGCGCCAGATTCTGTAACAGATTCTGTGCCCGATATTGAAGAAGCGGACTGGGAGCAGATTGAAGCCGAGGTGCAAGCCATTCGCCAAGCCGAAGAGCGCGCCACCAATTCGCCTTTTCATCGCGAATTACAAGCGCTGGAAGATGCCCTGACCGAGCGCGGCCCCGGCACCCCTGAGGCAGAGCCGCAAGGCGTCGCAAAAACCGGCACTGCTGTCATACCCCATGACCCGGAAGCTGCGCGCCAAGCAGAAGAATTGCAGGCTTTAGCGCAAGATGCCGGATCGGCCTTTACCACATTGGGCAATGTACTGACCCGTTCGGCGCAAATCGCCATGAAGAGCATTGCCGCAATTAAAATTCCGGTTGTTCGTCTGCCCGAAATAAAACTTGGCCAACGGACGGAAAAAACAACAGAGCCGGAAGAGCCAACCCCCTTTGTTTATACCCCCGGCGATGATGCGGTTGATAATTTTCGCGAGCAGACCCGCCGTCAGGCGCGCCGTCGCCTGACCCCCATAAAAGCGCTTGGCTGGATGGCTTGGGCCGGAGTTTTTGTCGGCCTGATGGCTGGCGCTTATATATTCCGTGGGCAGATTATGGAATTTGCCCCGGGCAGTCAGCGTGCTTTTGCGGCGCTCGGTCTTTATCAGCCGGAGATATATCCGGTGAAAATCATCTCGACCCAGCACCGCTATGCCATGTCATCGGGCGGTCCGGTTATTGAATTGCGCGGCACTATTCGCCATGAGGGCGAGACCCCTTTGGCCGCGCCCATGTTGCGCGCTGAAGCCTATGATGCCCGCAATGTGCTATTGGCGGCGTGGGAATTTGCCCCGCAAACGCGCCAGCTCCTGCCCATGATGGAAACGCCTTTCCTGTCCCGTGCCCCGGCCCCGGACGGCGTTGCCCGAGTGAAACTGACCTTGGTGCCGCCGGATAATATGGCCCTGCCGGTGAGCGCAGAAGAGCGCCAGCAATTTTTTATGGAAAGCATGACCGGCGGCTGGTCGAATAATAATGAACCCGCTCCTATTGCGCTTGAGCCTCCCGCCCTTGAGAAAGAACCCGCTACAGAATAAGAGGGGTTTTGTTGTTTGGCAGGGTCGCGCCCCCCACTTTCGCGGGGGCAGGCTGCGACCCCGGCGAGCGTAACCAAAAAAATGGATTTAAAAGGGGTTTGGTTATGAAGGTTTTATTTTCAACGCAAGATATCGCCAAAAGGGTCGATGAGCTGGGCAAGCAAATTGCGAGCTTTTATGACGGCCCTTTCGTGCTCGCGCCAGTCTTGACCGGCGGCTTCATGTTTGGCGCTGATCTTGCCCGCGCCATCACCCGCCATGGGGGCGATCCGGAAATTGATTTTGTGCAATTGGCGTCTTATGGCACGGACCGTTTTTCATCCGGGGTTGTGGAACTGATAAAAGATTTCACCCACCCTGTTGAAGGAAAACGCATATTGCTGGTAGATGATGTGCTCGATTCAGGGCGCAGTCTTTATTATGCCAAGGACATGCTTTTGAACCGCGATGTCAAAGATGTGAAAACTTGCGTCGCCGTTGATAAAAAAACCGGACGCGCCGCCAATATCACCGCCGACTTTGCCGCCTTTGAAGCAGGGCCCGAACATTTCCTCGTCGGCTATGGCATGGACGATAAGGGCTTGAAGCGCGGATTGGATTTTGTTGGCTCTATTTAGGGAGAGGCGCTAACTTATCCAGACAAGCAATTCATTGAACTTCCCAAGCGTTATCTCTTTTTGCAAGGCCAGCCCCATGACAAACAGCATGGCCGTGTAATAGTATAAAACTATCCCTTTGTTTCCAGTCGGTCGGTTTCTGGTTTCCTGCACAAAAAGAGCAATCCACAACAGCGAAAACAGGATGAAGACAAGATAGCGGACAAGACCCGATATTCCCGGCCACAGCATCACAGCCAGGGCAGCGATAAAAATCAAGGTCAGTAATTTCATCCTGTTTAATGTTCCGCCCGTGACCAGATGCCATTCTGGCGACCATCCTTGTCAAACTCTTTGCCGCTGAAATTACTGGATTTCAAAACAATATCCTCCCAGAAAACACCGGTCTCACCGTTCCTTCTAAAATTTGCCCTCAGCAAAGAGAATTTTCTTGGGGGTGTGATCATCTTGTCGGTCTGTATCCAGCCTTCAACCCCGACAAACAATATTTCCTTGTCCTTCCACCCGCTGAGAAACTCTATATAGACAGATTTTACACCACCGAATTTGGCAATCTCCGTAGTCAAAACTCTTTTCTGGTCAATGGTCAGTGCAAAAAAATCGCAACCAATTTCCTCTATTGCGACAGTTTCGCTGGAAGCGTCGGATGTCATTTCTATCGAGCAAATTCCTTGCGGATATTCGACAACATGGCTGTATCGCGATAATTCGGGCGAACCATCCCCCTGTTCATAAACGGCCATGGGGAAAAGGGTGAGAAGGGTCAAGAAAAAATTGAACATTCGACTCTCCCCCTATCAGGGTAATTTATAGTCATAAACATTGCCCAAAATGTTACCGTCATCGACAAAGATAATCTCTCTTAAAGTTATTTCTCCACTGGAACCAACCTTCAGCCCCCATATGCTGAACTGAACAGCACGCCAATCTTTCTCTGTCCTTTCTTCGCCAAAGGACTGAAAGCGTGCTCCACTGGAAAAACGTATTTCCACACCATATACCACTAAAATTTCTGTAACTTTTCATCCAGATATTGCTGCTGTTCTTTTGTATGGGCAATCAGCTCGCAATCCAGCCAATCCAGTTTTGCTTTTTGAAGGCTGTAATCATTTTTTATTTCGATTTCACAGGCACCTTCAGCGAAAAGGGCCTGTGTTTTGACGATGCTCTTGTCTGCAAGCTCCCTGTGATATCTTTTTTCGAACTCAGGAGAAGGGCCGTTGGTACAGGCAGACACCACCAAGCTGGTAATCAGAAAACTTAACCATCGTCCTGTCATAAAACTCCCTGTTAAACCAAAGTGAGCCACTAATGCTCCGCTTTCGACCAAACACTGGTCTGGCGACCGTTCTTGTCAAAATCTTTGCCTCTGAAATTGCTGAACTCAGATGTAACATCCTTCCAGAAAACCAGAGAAACACCATCTTCTCGGAAGCCAGCCCAAAGATTGGACAATTCAGTCTCCGATTGCGGGGCATCACCCTCAGTATCAACCCAACCCTCAATTATGATGGCCAACATACCACCACTTTCCCGATCATGGCCTAGATCCATAGTAACGGATTTAATAGAATTGAATCTGGAAACCTCTCCGGAAAACACTTCCTGTTGAGCCTCTGTTAACTCGAAAAAATCACAACCAACTTCTTGAACCTCAACCTTCTTAAGGGCAGTAAAAGTGCTCAATTTTATTGAACAGGTGCCCTGCGGATATTCCTCCGTAAGGCTGATTTGCGTAACATCGGGCAATAGGTCTACTTGCTCAAAATTTACTAGGAGCAATGAACACAAGGAAGCTATAAGCATATTGGGCATAAAATCATAATCCTCCGCTCACTGACACTCTATCGGCATCTTCTGATATTCAACAAGGTTACCATCCCCATCGATAATATAGGTTCTAAATGGTTTAATCGAACCATCCCCACTCACCATACCCAGTGCCGTCATGTTATCGAGACCAGATGGTATGTTGCCCCCACCTTCTGAAGCCGGATGATTGTGAACAAAACCAACAACATCGCTATTGCTAATCCCCAAACGATCCATTTCGGCATTTATGGTTTCAAATGTTACGGTGGTGCCATCATCGTTGGTTATTACATTCGACTGTCTAACCTCGCCATTTTCCAAATACAATATCACAGCATATTCCTGATAGGACGAACTAGGCTGGGACCTAATTTGATCGGCAGCTTCCTCAGCTGCACTATCGGCCTGATCGTCAAGGGCATCCCCTTGTTCTGTGGAGCATTCATCTTCCGGATCACCGCCATCATCTCCAACTTGATCTGACTCTAATCCAGGAAAAGAAAGGTCCTCGCCTACCAATTCTGCCCATGTCATCCCAAGATCCAGCAAATCACTGGCAGAAATGCCTGTTGGCCGCGTGCCAATAATGATTATTTCATCTACATCGTCACTACCCGTTGCAGGCTCCATGCCCAATTGCCAACGTCAAAATCAAAGCCGTCCATAATACCCTCCCGATATTGTTAAACACCGGCAGCGTACCCCCCCCTAAAGAGCTTAAGTCAATATTTGAACAGTGATGTTTTTTAAATAATCACTTACATGCGCGCAAACAATTTAGTTCAACACAAATTCACCATCAAGCATTTTCATTTCGGCCGGCTGGATGAGTTTTGTGTGGGCCACATAAATGGAATGCAGTGGGCCTTCGAGTTTTTCCTGCCAGAAGGTCAGGAATTTTTTCAGCACCGGAAAATCCGGGAACATATCATATTCCTGCCAGACATATTCCTGCATCAATGAATGGTAATCTGGTAAGCGATAAAAAATTTGTGCCGTGGTCAGACTATAGCCCTGCATCTGACGAATAAAATCTTTTGACGGTTTGGCTTTTTCACTTTCCTTTTGTGTCATCACGCGAACTCCACATTTACTGAACAAAACAACCATGAAATTGCCGCATGTTTTTGCGGTTTTTTCAAGAGGGTAGTTTCACAAAATTTTGTTTAGACTTTGTAAGCAATAGAGCGTTCTCAGGATAAGTCGATCCTTCGACAGGCTCAGGATGAGGCCGGTTATCCATTTGGAATCGCGGCGGTATAGGCTCTGGCAGCCGCACGCCTTGAGTGCTGCTGTTTGGCGTTATGGTTTCGCTTTCCTTAAGGTTGTTCTTTTCACCCTATTCTTACGCACCGACGAGAAACCCGGTGATGGTCGGCACTTTCCAACCCAAAGCTTCCAATCGTTCATTGCGAATTTTATCACCCGCTTTTACATGTTCAAGATTATGGACCCCTCCATCAATTTCAATCACCAATCGAGTTTTTCGAATAGCAAAGTCAACAATGTAACTCTCTATCGGGTATTGCCTGCCCACGGTAAAACCAAGTGGCCGTAATTTCCGCAATGTCTGCCATGCTATGCGCTCAGGCACATTCGATATCCGTCTTAAGCGTCTGGCGCGCTTAATATTTGAGTAGTCGCCCATAGAAAGATCATCATGCCACATTATCAGACATTAAAGCACCTTTTTCAAACTTGCGTCCCCTTCTCCCGGGCGCGGGAGAAGGGGGATGATGCTTGTCTTGCCTTGCGGGAGATAGGCGGAATTATTTAAAACACCGCAGCGCTTCTATCAAAGCACTATTGGCTTCGCTTGACCCCACCGACATACGCAAATAATCGGGTAGGAAATATTCTTTGACCGGACGCACGATTGTGCCTTGCTGTGTGAGATGGGTGTTTAATGCGTCCGCCATGGCGGCGCGGGCCTTGGGGTCTTCGCCTTTCATGCCCACGAGAAGAAAATTGGTATGGCTTGGTATGGGGCGAAACCCAAGCTCTTGCAGGGCTTCAAATAAGCGCGCCCGCTCAATTTTATTATGGTCAAGATGGCGGGCGACAAAATCCTTATCGGCCAAAGCGCTGGCTCCTGCCGCTTGCGCCGGGGCGCTGACATTAAATGGGCCGCGCAAACGGTTTAGCACATCCACCACCGGCTTGGGGCCATAGCCCCAGCCAACCCGCAAACCGCCAAGACCGTAAAGCTTGGAAAAAGTGCGGGTGGTAAAAACATTATCGGCGCCTGATTTAATCGCAGCGCCAACCATGCCTATGCCGTCTTCATAATCATCGGCCTCCACATATTCCGCATAGGCTGCATCGAGCACCAGTAAAATATCATCGCGCAGATTTTCCCGTAAGCGCCGCAATTGCGCGCCCGATAAAAGCGTGCCTGTTGGGTTATTGGGGTTGGCCAGCATCATCATTTTAGTATTGGGTTTGACCGCCGCCAAAAGATTATCCACATGGGTGGTGAGATTTTCCTCATCGGCGCGAATGACCTCCGCCCCGCAGCCGGTTGTGGCAATCGCATAAATGGCAAAGCCATGACGGCTCATCACCATGCTGTCGCCGGGGCCAAGATAGCCGCGCATTAAAAGAGTCAATATTTCATCAGACCCCGCGCCTGCCACCACCAGACCTTCATCGATGGAAAATTCTGCTGCGACCGCTGCGCGCAAAGCGCTTGCCCCCGCATCGGGATAGATATGCAGATCATCAGCCACCGCCTTGAAAGCAGCAATCGCCTTTGGACTTGGCCCCAAGGCGCTTTCATTGGAAGAAAGCTTATAGATTTTGGTCGCCGGGGACCCGGCGCTGCCCGGCTTATAGGCGACAATATCCATAATTCCGGAGCGAGGTGTGGGAGCGGGCATGGCATTACCTTTTGTTACATTTGAAACTAGTAACACTCATGCCCAAGGTGACGGCAGTTTTCAAGGCCTATCACAAGAGTTTGCCCCATTAGAGCTCATAGCGGCCGGGCGCAATATGCGGGCGGTCAGCTTTTCGACCTTGGCCCCACCTATGGGTAGCGCCATTTCCTTGCGTGCCTCAACCATGGTGACGCCGGAAAAGCTTGGCCATAACACCCCGCCAGAGCGCTCCCAGGCATTGGCTGTGCGGACCACAAAACCGGCATTAAAGGGGGGCATGAACAAAGCCCGGCTCCAGCGGGTTGGTACAAAAAGCGAGGCGCGCAAAAATCTGTCTAATTGCCCTCTTGTCCATGGCCGCCCAGCCGCAAAAGGGGTTTTTTCCACCATCGACCAGGCCGAGCGGCGATTGGCTGCAATAATAATCAGACTGCCATCATCGGCCAGCACCCGCCATATCTCCCGCAACAAGGCACGCGGGTCAGCGGTTTCCTCCAGCCCATGAACCACCAGCAGGCGATCAAGCGATGCATCTGCCAAAGGCCACAACAAATCTGCGGTCAGCACTGCATTGCTGTTTTTACCATTGGCCAGCGCGCCCATTTCCTGCGGGGCCAACATGATAACCCGTTCAGATGAGACCAGTGCCTCGCGATAGGGCCAGCCATAGCCAAAGATGCCGCTGCGATAATTATTTAAGCCTGGCCATGCAGCACCAATGCGCTCGCGCAGAATATCGCGCACGGCGAGGCCAAGCGGGCTTTCGTAAAATCGCAAAAAATCGAGAACATCGGTTCTCATGGCTTACAACCCCCTCAAGGCAAATCTCTTAATCCAAACCATTCCAAAGCACATGACTTAACGCCGCGTTAAGCCTGAGCTATAGATAGGCCTATGAGCCTTTATCTCCATAGCCGCACAGTGTCCGGTAAGCCTGCAGCCATTATCGCACAAATTCCCTGCCTGCAGGATAATTACGGATTTTTGGTCCATGATCTCGCCAGCAGCAAAACTGCCGCTGTGGACACCCCCGATGCCGAAGCCATCAATAAAGTGCTGGTTGAGCAAAACTGGTCATTGGATATCATTCTCAATACCCATTGGCATGGGGACCATACGGGCGGCAATAAGGCCCTGAAGGCCCAATGGGGGTGCAGGATTATTGCGCCCGGCGGTGAACATTCAAAAATACCAGCCTGTGACCAGACCATAGGCGAAGGCGAGACGGTTCAGCTTGGAAATTTGCAGGCGCAAGTCATTGAAACGCCGGGGCACACAGCCGGGCACATTATTTATTATTTTGCTGATATTGCCGCGGCCTTTGTTGGCGATACTTTATTTTCCCTTGGCTGCGGGCGGTTGTTTGAAGGCAGCGCCGAACAGATGTGGCGCTCGCTTAAAAAATTGCGCGCCCTGCCCGATGACACAGATATTTTTTGTGCCCATGAATATAGCAAGGCCAATGCTGATTATGCTTTATCGGTGGATCCCGAAAACGAAGCCTTGGTGGAGCGCGCCCGACAGATTACGGATTTGCGCGCAAAAGATAAGCCAACCATACCGAGTGCTTTGGGTCTGGAGAAAAAGACCAATCCTTTTTTAAGGGCAGATAATGATGATATGGCCGCAAGGCTTGGCATGGAAGACGCCCCGGCGGCGCAAGTTTTTGCACGCCTTCGTCAGGGTAAGGACAATTTTTAGATTAATCGCCGAGCTTTTGTTCAAGATAGTCCCGGGTGCGGGTATAGCCACCACTGGCCCCGGCCCCATAACGCAAGGTGCCGCCGGTGAGGTTAGGCCCCGAGCCATCACCATAACACTGGAAGCTGCTGATTTGTTCTTGCACTTGCTTTTTCAGGCCACCGCGACATACCGCTTCCAGCGCTGACAGGGCATCATCGCAGGCAGCGGCCAATGAGCGGTTTTGCGGCCAATTGCGCGAGCGTCCCCAATTAATGGTGGCCGTAAGACGGATATCACAAACATTGGCCGTATAGGCAGCCTCTTTTTGCAAATCCATTTCTTCTTGCTGTTGGGCGCGCATATCGCGCAAGGATTCCTGCACCAATACAGGCGTGTAGATGGCACTAAAGTCACTATTGCTGCGATCACCCAACACCTTCACCATTGGGGCAATGGCAACGCTTGGCGCTTCGGTGAAGTGGAATTTTGCCGCCATGGTGCTATCCGCCGCGAACACGCTGGCGCCAAGGGCAGTAACTGCCGCGAATGTCAGTCCTAACAACATGGAACGGGAATAGCGCATGAATGTTAATATATGGTCGAATGGGGCCCATGAAAGACCGGAATAAGGCGGAACAAGGACAATTTTTTGTGACATAGTCCTGTCTCATTTAGAAAAAAGCCCAAAATGGCACAAATTAAGGCGATTTCATTGGACCCTAGCGCCTAAAACTAGAGATGGGTTTCCAGAAAACGCGCGATCATCAGCGAAGAAGGGCGGCCTTCAACGCTACCATGGGGGTCATAGGCAATCAGCAATGTGCGCCCTTGCAAAGCGACCTTGGCCTGCGGGCCTTTGACAATCTCAACCATATCAAGACGCTCTCGCAAAACCTTGGCGCCAAGCCTATCAGAGGCAACCACATCCAAGGCCTTGGCAGTTGTCAACACCGTATCGGCCAGCACCGCATTATCGTGATTGGAGCGCCCCGGCGCGACAAAGGGGATAAAAAATCCATAGCGCTGTTGTAAAAGTTCACTGGCCCGGCGCATGCGCTCTTCCACCAGAGCCCGACTGGCTGGAGGGGCTTGCAAGGAAACGCTAACCCCGACAACGGGCAACACGGCCTTACCATTGGAAAAACGGTCATAATGGGGGCTTAGAGTTTTATGGTCTGGCTGAAACAGGGTCGCGCCGCCATTGGCGGTGACCCGCAAGACGGTCACGCCTTCGCTGTCCTTATAGGTCACATCGCCTCGCGGAGAGCGTTTGGCGGTCAGTAAATGCACCTCCTCACCGCGCTCTCCATCGAGCAAAGAACATTCTAAGGTATGGCTATGATTATCATCGCAAAGATAACGAATAAGCGCTGTATTGCCTTGCGCCTGAAACAAGAATGTCTCATCCCCTTCGGTGGTTTCAAAAAGCTGTGGCTCGCCGGTGGATAATTGCACCGCGCTGGGGGCGCGGCGGGTCAATAGGCTGGCAAAGGGGTCATCGGAAGGTAATTGGGCATGGGCGACAGACAGGCCGACCATTAACGGCCCCGCCACAAAGGGCAATACCATCAATAAGACAAGCTTGAACAAGACGGCAGCCCCGCCCTGTCGACGCGCTTTTAAAGCACCGCTAAAATATCCAGTTTCTGTCTTCAATTTTAAAAAAACCGCTCCTGATGAAAAGCCCCTGTGACATGCCATAAAGGCCTTAAGGCTCCCTTATAGCATGGCATTTCTATAGCCCCCTTTTTAGGCGAAAATCTGGCGCTTCTTTCACGATTTTGCGACAAATTATCCGCTTTTAAGCCGCTATATATTGGCCACCATTTACGGACAAGACCGAGCCGGTCATAAAGCCCGCATCATCGCTGGCCAGAAAAGCCACACATTTGGCAATTTCCTCTGGTGTCCCAAGACGCCCGACAGGGATCTGGCCAATAATTTTCTGCAGCACATTTTCCGGCATGGCGGCCACCATATCTGTTCCAATATAGCCGGGTGCCACCGCATTGACGGTTATGCCTTTAAAGGCGCTTTCCTGCGCCAAGGCGCGGGTAAAGCCGATCAGTCCGGCCTTGGCCGCAGAATAATTGGTCTGGCCAAATTGGCCCTTTTGGCCATTGATCGAGGAAATATTGATAATCCGGCCAAAGCCACGCTCACGCATGCCATTGATGATCGGTCTGGTCATGTTGAAAACACTATCGAGATCACAAGCAATGACCGTGCGCCATTTCTCAAGGCTCATTTTGTGAAAAGCACTATCGCGGGTCACCCCGGCATTATTGACCAATATGTCTGTGGACCCGTGTTTTTCTTCCACCTCGGCAATACCCGCTTCGCAGGCCTCAAAATCAGACACATCCCATTTAAAAACATGGATGCCTGTTTCGGCTTCAAATTTTTTGGCGGCCTCATCATTGCCCCCATAGGTCGCGGCGACCTTATAGCCCCGGGCCTTTAATTCCACAGAAATGGCCTTGCCAATCCCTCTTGTACCACCAGTAACAATCGCAGTTCGGGTCATAATCCTCTCCCAAAATTCCTATAAATAACGAGTAAAAACCGCCCCTTTGAAAGTGGTTTTGCCAATCGGTCTCAAGACCAATCAAACACAATCCATGGGGTATCAGGGTCTTCATGCTACAACGGGAAAGAGATTCCAACCATTTTACGCCGATATCAGGGAAATTTAGGCAAGCCTCAAATACCCATCGGTTTTGCTACTCACATTGCAGCGCATCAAAAAATCATGGAAACGCGAGCCTTTTCGGCTTAGCATGTGCAGCAAATGGGGCAAGGCATCTGATTATCATATGCAAGACCCCTCTTAAAGTAGCTGGACCTCAAAATATCCGGGTGCTTTTTTAAGAAGCAGAAAGCAGGGAAAAATGGCCGAAAAGCAAAGCAAAAAAGCCGGGAAAAATGATGATGTCATCACCATCAAGAAATATGCAAACCGTCGGCTCTATAATACCGCGACCAGCTCTTATGTGACCCTTGATTATCTTGCCGAGATGGTCAAACGGGGGGAGGAATTTGCTGTCTATGATGCCAAGAGCGGCGAAGATATTACCCGTTCGGTGTTAACCCAAATTATTTTTGAAGAAGAAAATAAGGGCCAGAACATGCTGCCGGTGAATTTCCTGCGCCAGCTCATCAGCTATTATGGCGATAGCCTGCAAGGCTTTGTGCCGTCCTATCTGGAAATGACTATGGAGAGCTTTCAGCGCAATCAAGAGGCCATGCGCGAGACCGCCAGCGAAACTTTTAGCGCTGCTCCCGGGTTTAAAATGTTTGAAGAAGCCTCCAAAAAGAATATGGAGCTGTTTGAGCAAAGCCTGAAAATGTGGGGCATGGGCGGCAGCGCCTTTACCGGCGGCGCATCATCCGCTTCAAGTGCTTCTGACGCAGATATTCAAAATGAAATTGCAGCTTTGAAAGAAGAGATCGCCTCTTTGCGCAAAAAATTACAACGGCGCGATGGTTAGAAGACCTTTAGAGCCTTTTCGGTTTTGATGGAATCAAAACCGGGCTCTAAGTCTTTGTTTTGACGCGTTTCCGGACGGATAACCGGTATCCACTTATCCTGGAAACGCTTTAGGCGCTTTCGCTTTTGGCGACGCGCATAATTTCAAGGGTTTCCTCATCCAGAAGACTTTCATCCCAGACCATATCGATCTTTGGCTTGCCAATATAAAAGCCTTGCAGATAATCAACCCCAAGCCCTTTTAGCAACATGGCATCGGCGTCATTATCGACCCATTCCGCAACAGTTTTCATGCCAAAATTGCGCGCCAGATCCAATAATGTACGCACAAAAAGCTGATTATCCCGCGAAGAAGAAACACCAGTGACAAAGGAGCCATCAATCTTCAGGACATCAATATCAAGCGCCTTCAAATTGCGAAAAGAGGTATAGCCAGCGCCAAAATCATCAAGAGCGAAATCACAACCAATCTCTTTGATCTCTGAAACAAATTCAATCGAGGATTCAAGCGCGTCAACCACTTGGGTTTCGGTCAACTCAACGGTGATGCGGTTTGCCAAATGACGATGGGCTCGCAAATGGGCAAGATAGCCCTCGGCCCAGACCGGGTCTTTTACAGTTTCCCATGAAATATTTACATTCAGCGAAATATCGGGAACATGCTCCAAGGTTTTGGTGGCCAATTCCAGCACCCGACGATCCAGTAAATGCACAAGGCCGAGGCGTTCTGCGGCAGGAATAAAGGCCGGCGCTGGCACTTCTGTTCCATCTTCCTCGCGCATTCTGATGAGACACTCATATTTATGGGTCGCATCGCGCAAATCAGAAACAATTGGCTGATAGGCCAGCACCACCCGGCGCTGATTGAGCGCGGTCAGGATGACATCTGAAATTTCTGTATTTTGCTGGCGCAGGCTGGTGCGCTCGGTATTTTCCGAATAGGCAACCCATGATGACGGGCCAACCCGTTTGGCGTCATGCAGGGCCGATTCTGCCCGCGCCATGACCATATCCGATGACACAAGGCCTTTGTCAAAATCAACCACGCCACCGCATACGGAAATGGCAATCCCGCCTTTGGAGGTATGCACCACATCTTCGCGCACCGCGCATAGCAATTTATTGCACAAAGTGCGAATGTCCTGCTTGCCGGATTTTGCTGTTACAATACCGAATTTGGTCCCGGCAATACGCCCAAGCGCATCGCCCTTATCCAACACGCTGGCAAGGCGCCGTGAGGTTTCGACAATCACTTCATCGGCAACATCAAACCCAAAATCAGCATTAATGCCGCCAAGATTATCAATACCAATCAAAATATAAGCGCCTGCTTCTTTGAACTCGTGAAAGCGGGTCAAGCGATCTGACAAAATTTCCTTACAGGCAGAGCGATTAAGCTGGCCGGTTAATTCGTCAAAACGCGCCAACCAGGAGAGTTTTTCTTCGCGCTGTTTTTGATCATTGATCCGGCGCACCAGCCCTATCAGCTTTTTACTGTCCCCAAGCAGCAGCCATGAGCCGCGCTCTTCAAACCAGACCTCTTCGCCATTCGGGTCAGCGAGGGCATATTCAATCGTATAGCTTGAGCCATCGCGCAAAGCGCGGCGAACATTTTCTTCACGATGGGTGATGTCTTCAGGCTTCAGCAGGCAAAGCAAATCGCTTTCCTTGTCGCGCTGCTCGGACAGGGAATGTCCCAACATTGTCAGAAATCCTTGCGGGTCAGCCCAACTTAACTGTCGCGTTGACAGGTCAAATTCAAACATGGCCTGACCGGCTGCCTCCATAGCAACCCGCACCGCATCCGCACTCATCTTCTTGGTCGAACTCATACTTGCCTCTACCGATTTATCTATCGGTTTATTGATTGCCCTTGTTCAATCAACAGGTTCAAACGTTCGGCCCCGAATTCCAAAACCGCTCAAATACTGCTCATCGGAATGTTGACCATACGCGTTCAGAGTAAAGAAATACTGAAACGCAGGACTGCGCGCATTACAGTCTGTGACAGCAAAAAGCCCCCCTATCGGGAGGCTTTTACCAAAATCTATCACTCAAATTTTGTGCCAAATTGGCACAACAAAAATAGGAGAACTTATCCGCCCAATCCGGCCCCAACCGATAAATCGCGCCGGGCGGTAACCGTGGTGACGATAAACCCGGCCATAAAATCAAGGAAAGTCATCGACAGATAGATGAAGAAAATCGAATTGCCATAGCCCGGCACAATGATGAACAGCAGCAATGCGACGATGAACACCACCACCGAAAGGGCATGATTAAGCAGGCTGTCAGTGCCGGTTTTGGTGGCCCGCAATAATTCCACAAACAACAATCCCATGGAGGCGATGATGAATGCGTGACCATAAGTTATATTCCAGATGTCACCAGAGACCATTTTCAGATCGAACATGGTGTCCAACTCCCAGCCCGGCATGGTGAATTTGAGAACGGAATAAAGAACGAGGCTAATTGCCAATAATGGGAACATTGTGAACATGAAAAAACCCTCTCCGGAAAAACCACTTGGTTAACCTGTTATAAACCACAAATGGACCGCTTACCAGAAGCGAAACGGCAGGAGCATAATTTGTCCGGAAATAATGGCCAAAAAGCCACGCAAATCAGGGTCTTACTTATTTTTCTTCTATTTCGCCGGGTTGGCGGGCCCGCGCCTGCAACCAGATAACCCCCATCATATCGCGGATCGCCACCAATGCCCGGTTGAGATTGTTATATTTGGAAACCCCGTGCAGGCGGGGGCGGTGATTGACCGGCATGAACTCTACCATCAGCCCTTCGCGCACCATCAGGGCCGGTAAATAGCGGTGGATATGATCAAAAAAAGGCAGGCGCAAAAAGGCACCGCGATAAAAGACCTTAAGGCCACAGCCAGTATCATTGGCACCATCTTTCAAAACCCGCTTGCGCAGCCCATTGGCAAAGCGCGAGGCAAATTTCTTGGCAGCACTGTCTTGTCGCTTGGCCCGCTCTCCGGCAATCATGGCCAAAAGCTGCGGCGCATCCTTGCGGGTCAGCCGCGCAAACAGCGCCGGAATATCGGCCGGATCATTTTGGCCATCCCCATCCAGCGTGGCAATGATTGGCGCCCGCGCAGCAATAATGCCGGTGCGCACGGCGCGGCTTTGTCCGGCATTTTGCTTATGGCTTAAAACCCGCAATTCCTTATGGGTGTCTTTCAAGCCCGCCAACACGCCAAGCGTGTTATCGCTGGAGGCATCGTTAACCGCAATAATCTCGAAATTCCCTGTGGGCGCAAGCGCGCTGGCAATCTCACCTATTAGCTCAGCAGCATTTTCTTCCTCATTATGCATGGGCACCACCACCGCAATTTGCGGAGCATCGCCAATGGCTTCATCGCGGATGGACCCGGCAGCCCAGCCATAAAGCGGCTCTATATCTGATCGCACCATGGCGGAAATTCCTTATATCTTCTTGCAATAGCAGCCCATAAAGCATTTCTTGCCATTGAAAGAAAGCCTAGAAAGTTAAGGTGCAAGACGCCCCCCTCGCGCTTCTTATCCTTTGGCTTGGGTCCTTTTATTGGTTTGCCTTC
Organism: Parvularculaceae bacterium; assembly: GCA_015487305.1. Classification (GTDB taxonomy): domain Bacteria; phylum Pseudomonadota; class Alphaproteobacteria; order Caulobacterales; family Parvularculaceae; genus S012-90. The sequence goes on from WFQB01000287.1 coordinate 19,566, forward strand.
CCTTCTCCCGCCCTCTATTCTGGCAAATTAGTATTGTTTCTCGTTTTTGGGCCAAATCGTAAAACTTATGTCAGCTTCCTCCCATGCCGAAGAGAAAAGATTACAGCCCTTAAGCATGGGGCTGATCGCGCTTTATGCGTTATTTGTTGGCCTTTCGGGATTATTTGCCCTGCCGCCGCTTGATCGCGACGAATCCCGTTTCATTCAGGCGACAACGCAAATGCTGGAAACCGGGGATTATCTGCGCATTCGCTATCAGGACACCGAGCGCAATAAAAAGCCTGCGGGGATTTACTGGCTACAGGCCGCTTCGGTCAGTGCTTTTTCTGATGTGGAAAAACGCGAGATCTGGGCCTATCGACTGCCCTCACTCATTTCCGCAATTCTGGCCGCGCTCCTCGTCTATGTGGCGGGGACAATTTTATTTTCCCATAAGGTTGGTTTTTGGGCGGCTTTGCTGATGGCATCGGCGCCTGTCTTTGCCGGAGAATCGAGCATTGCCAAAACTGACGCCACTTTGTTTTTCACGGTGATGCTGGCGCAAACCTGTTTGGCCGCTTTGTTCATGCGCCACCGAGACAATCCGGATTTAAAATCGCCTTGGTGGCTGGCGATGATGTTCTGGTTTGCCATGGGGTTTGGTATTCTCATCAAGGGGCCGATTACCCCGATGATTGCGCTGTTTACCGTGGCAGGGC
>WFQB01000288.1 GCA_015487305.1 Parvularculaceae bacterium
GATTTTAAAGGCTCGCCTTTGGGAACATTTATATACGCGACATCGGCCTTGACCGGCACTGGAACAGGACCTGACATATCCACATCATGTTTATACAAAGCTAGCTTGTTTTCCCATGGAACAATATCGTCAAAGACAGCCATGGCCTTATCCCCTACAACAACAAGCTTTTGTTCTTTAAAGGGGTGTAGCCAGCTTGCAAAGACATGCGCCCGCCCGCCTGATGGGAAAACCATATCCAAACGGGCCTCATCGGCAATGCCCGGCGTAATGAAATCAAGCCCGCCACCGGAAACTTTTGTTGGCGCTTCACCAAACAGCGCTAAAATCATTGACACATCATGGGGGGCCAGAGACCAAAATGCGTCTTCTTCCAACCTGAATTTACCCATGCTCAAACGATGCGAATAGACATAACGCAATTTGCCCAAATCCCCTGCCCGAACCATATCACGCAAAGCCACAAAAATCGGATGATATTGTAGTAAATGGCCAACCATTAAAATTTTTCCGGCCTGATGGGCGGCGTCACGTATGATCTCGCCATCTCGGACCGACAACGCCAACGGCTTTTCAACATATACATGCTTGCCCGCAGCAATTGCTTCCAGCGCCAGTTCTTTGTGCAGTTCAGCCGGCGCGGCGATGACCATGCCGCTAATTTCAGGATCCGCCAAAGCGGCCTGCATATCCACAGCCTCAACCCCATGCATTTGCGCATGGGTCTTTGCAGTTTCTGGATCTGGATCAATTACAACCTTTAGGGCCCCCAATTCAGCAAAATTACGAGCAAGATTTTTACCCCAATGCCCGCATCCGACAATGGCTACTTTCACAGTCCCCATAATACATCACAACTTTCGCTAAATTCGACTTGTTCCATAGGGAACATAGCATTTTCCCGTGTCTCTTATAGCCTTTTCTGGTCCGTTGCAATTAAGATTTTCGGATTAAGGCCCCATCGACAATCTGATATTCATCACCTGTTCGCGGACAAATTAAATCCTCTCGCAACATTTCACCACTATGGGCTACCCAGCCGATTTGTTTGGCTGGAACCCCCGCCATCACGGCATGGGGTTTAACATTTTTGGTAACCACAGCCCCAGCACCAATGAAGCAATATTGTCCCAATTCATGGCCGCACACGATGGTGGCATTGGCGCCAATTGTGACCCCTTTGCGTACCAAGGTTTCCACATATTCGTCTTGCCGACTAACCTCAGAACGCGGCGTGGTCACATTGGTGAACACCATGGACGGCCCACAAAAAACACCGTCTTCCAATATCACCCCTTTATAGAGGGCAACATTATTTTGAATCTTACACCCGTCACCAATCTTTACATCCGGGCCCGCCATTACATTTTGACCGAGTGAACAGTTTTTCCCAATTACAGTGCCTGACAAGATATGACAAAAATGCCAGATCTTGGTCCCCTCACCAATAGAAACATTGTCATCGATATAGGAGCTCTCATGGCAAAAATAATTTGGCTTGGCATCCGACATTCTGATCTCCTGTTGAATATATCTGGCCTTCTATACAGAAAAATATATAGAAGTGAAGCATTTTAAGTGTGTGGCTTTTCGCAAAAATGTGTAGGATACGAGGGCAGATAAAATTGTCCCCTTATTGAATATTCCCATATGCACATTTTGCTCATAACCCGGCACTACCCTCCCGAAATTTCAGGCGGCGCCCGTCGTCCCTTTTTGCTTGTGCAAGCTCTGCAATCACTGGGGCACAAAGTCACCTTGGTTACCCCTTTTGAATCAGATCATCCTTATCATATTCATGTCCCCAATACTGCCATTGATAACGGCTTGCGCCTGCAATCCTATCCGAATGAGGCTGCGGCCCGCAAGCCAAACATCCCCGACAAATTAAAAAACTTCCTGCGCCAATGGTTATTCTGGCCCGATCCGGATATTCGTTGGGCGAGGGATGTTATAAAAACGCTTAAGGCGGCTGATCTGAAACCAGACTGGATCATGACAACCAGCCCGCCCGAATCTATTCACATCGCTGGCGCGGCCCTGTCTCAGGCTCTTGGTGTTTCATGGCTTGTCGAGATGCGCGATACGTGGATATCCATGCCGCATCGGGTCATATTGGAACGCTCCAAACTTCGCGCCTATTTTGAGCGCCGCATCGCCAAAAACACATTACGCAAAGCTCAAGCAATCACATGTGTGTCTGAGGCCGTCATGAGCGAAGCCCGCCTCTATTGCGCCCCCAATACACCCGAATTAATTATACCTCATTTCAGCAAGCCGATAAATCTTTCGGAAAACACCAAACAAGATTTGGTTGATATCTTTGATCAGGCCCGCCTGAATATTGTTCACACTGGTGGATTTAGCCTCTCCGATCGCAGGCGCGAACTTGCTCCTCTTCTTGATGTCCTCAAACCTGTTTTTCACAAACGCCCCGAGCTTACCCTTCACCTCGTCGGACCTTTAACCCCGTCAGAAGTCGCTCTAGCAAAAGCCAGCCCTGTTAAAATTATTTACCATGGCATTGTATCCCTTGAAAAATCCCAAGCCCTACAAAGACAGGCTGACGGTCTTTTACTTTATACCCCAAAAGACAGTCATGCCCTGCCTGGAAAATATGCGGAATATGCCATGGCCGAAAGGCCAATCTTATATTACACAGACGGGTCATGGCTATCACTTGTCGACGACAAAACTCTGCTCCGACCTCTGATTTCAGGCCTTGAAACTTTAACAAAACAGGAGGCAGTCAAACCCGAAAATGCCTTAAGTCACCTAGCGGCTGCAGAAATGATGGTGCAGTTTCTCAAGCGCATTGACAATAATGCCCCCCAAACCTTATGTCGGATATAAGCGCATCATGCTAAAAAAAATTGCAATGCTACTGGATCATAATGGGCGCCATGATAGCAGGGTTTTGCGCGAAGCAAAGATATTAAAGGCGGCCGGTTATCAGGTGACAATATTCTGCTTGAACTATGATCCGGATGCCGATGATTTTAGAATAAACGATATTCTCTTTACGCAATGCCATATCAGAAAAGATATGGCCATTCCGGTTTTGTCCCGACTCTCGCAAGCTTTGAAACCCGTGGGCGGCCAGAAATATAATCAAATCAACCAATCAACCGGGCAATTCCCAACCAGCATTGGCGCGGCGCGCCGTGCCGGGTCAATCAAGCGAACTCTGGGATGGTTTTTTGCCTTTTCTGAAAACCGAAAAGCGGTAGCGGATGCCGTTACGGCGTTTCAGCCAGATATTATTCACGCCCATGACCTCTTTATGCTGCCCGCCGGGGCACAGTTGGCACAACGCCTCCAATGTAAGCTGGTCTATGACAGTCATGAATATGAGCGCAGCCGCAACGACCCGCTCACGCCTCTTGAACAAAAAATGCGCATGCGATTTGAGCGGAAATTCATCAAACGGGCTGATGAAATTATTACCGTATCTGACAGCATTGCCGCAGCATTAGCCAAAGACTACAAAATCAAAAAGCCAGCCGTTTTTTTAAATATACCCTTTCCGCAAGACCCCGACAGCAACACCTTGCACCCGCCCCTTACACGCAAACAGATGAACATTCCGGAAAATGTTAGGCTTGGCATCTATACCGGCGCGATGACGAATGGGCGTGGCGTTGACATTGCCATAGAGGCGATGGCCGATTTGCCCGAGTTACATCTCGTCTTGCTTGGGCCTGTCAGTGAAGATCGCAAAACTATATTGCGAAACGAAGCGGTGCAATATGGCGTTGCTGACCGATGTCATTTTTTACCGCCTGTTACGGAAGAAAATATTTTGCCCGTTTTGCAACTATGTGACTTTTCCTGGATTCCTATTCAAAAAACCTGCCTGTCCCATGATTATGCCTTACCAAACAAATTATTTCAGAGCTATGAAGCGGGCCTGCCGGTCTTCGCCACGCCCTTGAGCGAGATTCGATCGTTTATTGAATATTTCAAATGTGGTTATGTTGCTGAAGGCTTTGATGCGAAAGCGCAGGCCAAGAGCCTTAAAAAATATCTGGAACATCTTGCCATTCAGCCGTTTACACGTGACCCCCATCCCGACTACGCCGCTTATAAATATCAGGCAATGGCCGAGCGGCTTTTAAGCATTTACAAGGCACTTGAAAGCCCTGATGGGAGCGCGGTTCTTGCTCCGCTCCCCCACTCAAAGATTTGTCTATAGCTTAGGGATAGACCCGATAGAACTTTAGAAATTGGCGCTTAATTTAGGATTGAATTTCACCTTTAAAGAAAAATGGTGAGGCCGTGTTTATCACAACATCCTGACCATCACGCGAGAATTTTACCAGAGGCATGTCCTCTGAAACAACTTCCATATCTTTTTCTATAATTGACTTGCCAGCATCACCATTGGGCATAGCAAAAGTCAAAGTGTATTTTTTACTAAACTCAAACATGTCTATTCTTCCTTTATGTCTTTTTGTTCCTATTTAAAACCTCTTCCGGCGGATAACTCCTGAAGAAAGCTGTTTTAAGCCATATTTCTTACCTGTCTCATTGGCTGATTAATTGCGTGGGAATGAATTTTTGTCAACAGTAGAGCGCCTCACGCCCCTAATTATTGTCAAAATTGGTGGCAATCAGGCTATACCTTAGGCAAATCCGGTTGAGGAATTATAGAAGTTCAACTGAGGGGAAATAAGTGCAGGACGAAATAAATACCGCATGGTATCATCAGACAAACTCTCCCCCATCAAAGCATAACCCCTGAATGAAAATTCTTCCAGTGTCAACGTTGTAGCTGACACAAAATCATTGATTGAATTCATCTGCGCCCAGTTTCCCTTCACACTAATCAAGGGTCCATCTTCCACAGAAAAATACTCTAGAGTTTCACCGCGATCACGAACTTCAAAAAACCCACGATCATCCAGAAGGCGCTCAAGGTCACTTTCAAAAATTAAACCATTGCACTTTTCAAGAAACGCCTTGCTGTAAAACCTTCCTGCACCAAGGGGTTCAAACGCCGTTTCATAATCATAGCTGCACTTAATGATCTGCGGCACTAGCCCATTTTGCACATTATTATGACAAACCAACCACTCCAATGTCCCATACATGGCAGGTGAAAAAGCAGATGCCTTATCTGTGCTTATATTCTCGCGATGACGACGAATAATGAAATTAATCAACCGTGTGGAAACTATATCATCGCTACCGGTAATGCCATAGAGATCCGCATCGTAATAGCGGGTTGCATGATGCATACAAGTTTGCCACTTGCGTCCCAATGGGTTGTTCTCGACAACGAAACCAGAGACCTGCGATGTTGTGCGTGACAGAGTTTTGATAAATTCATAATCCTCCTCGGTGCTGCCAACAATCATCCACCGAACATGGGGCCCTTCATCACTCAAAAGGGATTCATGTATTATTTTTTCAAGAATTTGATGGCGCCCGGTAAACGCACAACACAAAACCAACTCACATTTCTGCGCATGTTTTTGTAACTCATCAGATATTTGCGGCGAAGGAGCTATGTCTCGCCCATCACAGCCGATAAATGGAGCAAGCAATTCGGCCAGATCGTCGCGGTCGATTCGCGCCGATTTTTTGTGTGTTGCCGATTTTAACCACCCTGTTTGCGGTTCTTTATCTTGTGCTTTTAAGGGCGCGCCAGATTGCACCAACTTATCACGACTTTCTGCAGGAATATTTTCAACAGATACAAAGGCCGGGTTACTGCCAAATCCCCTTGGTGCCGAGGCTCCATCAGGAGGTGGCGCGTCCCTCCTTAGGGTTGTGCCCTCCTGAAAGGCAAGGCGGCTTTTGTGATATTCGTTAAACGCCGCCTTGGCCGCACGCTCCAGTCTGTAATGGGTCCGCCTTGGTAAAATAACGCGCAATATTCTACTGCCGGTTCGCAGGATAAATCGGATGAAAGTCTTCATGATCTGCTCTCCAGAATAACGGGTTCGTAATGCTCTGCCAGACAGCTTATCAATTCTGAATTGGGCTGTAGATCAACGGGATTACCCCGCCGAGCGGGATGCTCTTGCAGCGTTTCTTCCTTACTGCCAAGACAGATCTCTATGTCACCAGGGCGCAACAGATGATGGGCGGGGGTTCTAAAAGCGACCTTACTCATTATCATGTCAA
>WFQB01000289.1 GCA_015487305.1 Parvularculaceae bacterium
CGCGTTGATGGCATGCCAGCGGAAATCGAAAAGCTCTGGCAGCAGGGTATTGACTGGATGAAAGCGGCAGGCGCCGAGGTCAAAGAGATCTCCCTGCCCATGACCAAATATGCCCTGCCGGTTTATTATATCGTTGCCCCGGCAGAAGCCTCCTCCAATCTTGCCCGCTATGATGGGGTTAAATATGGCCTGCGGGTGGAAGGTAAGAGCATCGACGAGATGTATGAAAAAACTCGCGCCGAAGGTTTTGGTGATGAGGTCAAGCGGCGGGTGCTGATTGGCACCTATGTTTTGTCGGCGGGTTATTATGACGCTTATTATTTGCGCGCGCAAAAAGTTCGCAAGAAAATCTTTGACGAGTTTCAAACAGCCTTTGCGGATGTTGATTTATTGCTGACCCCATCCACCCCGTCGGCGGCTTTTGGTTTGGGCGAAAAAACCAATGATCCGGTGGCCATGTATTTGAACGATATCTTCACCGTCACCGCCAATCTTGCTGGCCTGCCGGGAATTTCTGTTCCCGCCGGACTGGATGGGCAAGGTCTGCCCTTGGGGCTACAGCTCATTGGCAAACCGTTTGACGAAGAGACCTTGTTTCGCGGCGCCGATGTGCTGGAACAATCGGCAGGCTTTAGCGCCGAACCAAATGAGTGGTGGGTGAAATGACAAAATCAAGAAAACTCCTGCAAGGGGCAACGGGCGATTGGGAAGTGGTTGTGGGCTTAGAGGTCCATGCGCAGGTCTCCTCCAACGCCAAATTATTTTCCGGTGCCAGTGCTGAATATGGCGCGGGGCCGAACGAAAATGTCTCGCTGGTGGATGCCGCCATGCCGGGCATGCTCCCTGTCATCAATAAATATTGTGTCGAACAGGCCATTCGTACAGGGCTTGGCCTGAACGCAAAAATCAACACATGGTCACGCTTTGATCGCAAAAACTATTTCTACCCCGACCTGCCGCAGGGCTATCAAATCTCCCAGTTCAAAGACCCGATTGTCGGCGAGGGTGAAATTGAGATTGAGCTTGAAGATGGCGAGACTATCACCATTGGCATTGAGCGCCTGCATCTTGAGCAAGACGCGGGCAAATCGGTCCATGATTTATCGCCGCGTGATAGCCATGTGGATCTGAATCGTTCTGGTGTTGCCTTGATGGAAATTGTCTCCAAGCCGGACATGCGCTCGGCAGAAGAGGGCGCCGCCTATTTTTCTAAACTCCGCACCATTGTGCGTTATCTCGGCACTTGCGATGGCAATATGGAGCAGGGCTCCATGCGCGCCGATGTCAATGTGTCCGTGTGCCCGGCAGGCAATTACGAAAAATTCCGCCAAACCGGCGATTTCAAATATCTTGGCACCCGCACCGAAACTAAAAATGTCAATTCCATTCGCTTTACCCGTCAGGTCATTGACTATGAAGCGCGCCGCCAGATTGAAGTGCTGGAAGCAGGCGGGGTGATTGACCAGGAAACAAGATTGTTCGATGTGGCCACTGGCGAAACGCGGATCATGCGCTCCAAAGAAGACGCCCATGATTATCGCTATTTCCCGGACCCGGATCTATTGCCCCTGGAGTTTAGCCAAGAATGGGTCGATGAAATTCGCAAGAAGCTGCCGGAATTGCCGGACGCCAAAAAGCACCGCTTCATCAAAGAGCTGGGCCTGTCGCCCTATGACGCCGCCGTGTTAGCCATGGATCGCGAAAAGGCTGACTTTTTTGAAAAAGTCGCCGAGGGCCGCGATGGCAAGATAGCGGCCAATTGGGTCACTGGCGATTTCTTCGGGGCGTTGAACAAGGCCGGTCTTGATATTGCGGGCAGTCCGGTTTCCGCCGCGCAATTGGGCGGGCTGATAGATTTGATCCGCGACGGCACTATCTCCGGCAAAATCGCCAAGCAGGTGTTTGAGATTATGTGGCAAGAGGGCGGCGAGGCTGCTGCCATCGTCGAAGCCAAGGGTTTAAAACAGGTAACGGATACAGGCGCGATTGAAAAAATCGTCGATGAAATTATCGCCGCCAACCCCAAACAGGTAGCCATGATTGCCGAAAAACCAAAAACCATGGGCTGGTTTGTGGGTCAGGTGATGAAAGCCTCTGGCGGCAAAGCCAACCCGCAGGCGGTCAATGAAATTTTGAAGAAGAAGCTGGGTGTTTAGGGATAAGAGTGACATCGTCACCC
>WFQB01000290.1 GCA_015487305.1 Parvularculaceae bacterium
CATTAATGGGGTCGGCATTGCTCGCGATGCGGCCGGGCGAGGCCTTAAAACTGTTTTGTTTGAGCGCGATGATTTGGCCTCTGGAACTTCTTCGGCCTCGACGAAATTGATTCATGGGGGTTTGCGCTATTTAGAGCATTATGATTTTGCTTTGGTGCGCAAGGCGCTGGCCGAGCGCGAGGTGATGTTGGCGATTGCGCCGCATCTGGTGTCACCATTACATTTTGTCTTGCCCCATGTCTCATCCATGCGCCCCTTATGGATGGTGCGTCTTGGTCTGTTTTTATATGACCATATTGGCGGGCGAAAGCGCTTGCCGGAATCGCGGGCACTGGCTTTGTCGGGAGATGTGGCGGGGGCTGTGTTGCAGGATAAATATAAAAACGGCTTTGAATATGTCGATTGTCGCGCCGATGATGCGCGACTGGTGGTGTTGAATGCGGTGGGGGCTAAATCGCTGGGGGCGGATATTCATCCCTATACGGAGGTTCAAAGCCTGCGGCGGGATAAGGGGGTGTGGCATATCAAGGCCCGCCACGGAAATGGACAAAGCCTGACCGCAACGGCGCGGGCGGTGGTGAATGCGACCGGGCCTTGGGCGGATCATTTTGTTGCGGATAAAATTGGCGAGGCTTCGCCGCGCCAATTACGCCTGATTAAAGGCTCGCATATTATTGTGCCGGGTCTTTATGATCATGATCGGGCTTATCTTTTTCAAATAGAAGATGGACGGATTGTTTTTGCTATTCCCTATGAGGAAGAGTTTACTCTCATTGGAACCACGGATGTGGATTTTGACGGGGACCCGGCGGCGGTGGAAATTTCTGCATCGGAAATTTCTTATTTATGCGATGCGGTTAATCAATATTTTAAGACCCCGGTAAGCCCGCAAGATGTGGTTTGGTCTTATGCGGGGGTGCGCCCGCTGATTGATGAAAGCAATGCGCCTGCAGCCAGTGCCAGCCGAGGGTATGAGTTGGTTTTAGAAGCATCAGAAGATGCCGCGCCTTTGCTACATGTCTTTGGCGGCAAGCTTACCACCTATCGCCTGTTGGGCGAAGAGGTGATGGCTAAGCTTGGTGCGTTTTTTCCGATTATGGGCGGGCCGTGGACGGGATCTGCGCCTTTGCCGGGGGGTGGGTTTGCGCCGGAAGAATTTGATAGCCTGGTTCAGGATTTATCCAGCCGCTATGATTTTTTAACGCCCCGTGATCATCGCCGCTTGGCGCGGGCTTATGGGTTTGATGCGTTTGCGATGCTGGGCAAGGCCAAAAGCGCGAGCGATTTGGGGCGTGATTTTGGCCATGGTCTTTATGAGTGTGAAGTGCGCTGGATGATTGATAAAGAATGGGCGCGCACCAGTGATGATATTTTATGGCGGCGCAGTAAGCTGGGGCTTTGGTTTGATGATGGGCAAAAGCAGGCGCTTGGCCGTTGGCTTGAAAGTCAGGCTTAATCCATCAATTCCAAAACAATACTGTTGAGCAAGAGGCGACCTTTGGCGGTGAGGGCGAAATGATTGTCTTTGATTTCGGCAAGCCCGTCTTTGATGAGAAGGTCGCGGGGCTTTGCGGGCAGGTCTTTTCCTGCAAGGTTTTTATAGCGTGCAAGGTCAAGGCCTTGTTTGAGGCGCAGTCCCATCAGCAAAAACTCCGTGATCTGATCTTCTTTTGTCAGTGCCTCGATGAAAAATCGCTGGGGGGGTAGTTCTTGGGCGTAATCCTTCGGATGGGTGATGGTTTCAGCGGCCATGCGCTGGCCATTCATGGTGACGCGGCTATGGGCCCCCGGGCCGAGGCCGATAAAATCATGGGAGAGCCAATAGAGCTTGTTGTGCTGGCTTTCATAGCCGGGCTTGGCGAGGTTGGAAATTTCATATCCATGTAAGCCGGCCTTGGCGCAAATTTCTTGTGCCATATCATAGAGTGCGGCTTCTTTTTCATCGGGTAGTGGTGACCATTGCTTGCGCTTTACGGCTTTTTCAAAGGCGGTGCCCGGTTCAACGGTAAGCTGGTAAAGCGAGATATGGGGTGTGTCGAAGGACAGGGCGGTTTCCAATTCGCGCCGCCAATGTTTGGGGGTCTGTTCGGGGGTTGCGTAGATGAGGTCAAAAGAAGTGTTGTCGAAAATGATTTGTGCTTTTTCAATGGCGCGGCGGGCTTCTTTGGCAGTATGATTGCGGCCAAGAAATTTCAGAATTTCATCGTCAAAAGATTGTATGCCAAGGGAGAGGCGATTTATGCCAGCGGTGGCAAAGCCTTGTAGTTTGCCGGCTTCTGCATCGGTAGGATTGGTCTCCATGGAGATTTCGGGTTCGTCGATAAAGCCAAATTTTTTGTGGCATAGATCGATGATTTGCGCGGTTTGCTCCGGGGATAAGAGCGAGGGTGTGCCGCCGCCAAAGGAGAGGCTCGTTAAAGGGCGTGGGGGGGGGTCGTTGGCCCACCAATTGATATCTTCGAGCAGGGCCAAAAACAGGGCTTCGTCCTTGCCGCGCTGGCGATAAATATTGAAATCGCAATAGGGGCAAAGCCGGGTGCAATAGGGCCAGTGGATATATATGCCTAAAGGATTGTCAGTCGTCATATAAAAAGCGCCTCCCGCAAGGCATTAAAAGCTTTGGCGCGATGGGAAAAGATTTGTTTTTCTGTAGCGCTCATTTCGGCAAAAGTTTTTGTGTCGCCATGGGGGACGAAAACCGGATCATAGCCAAAGCCCTGATCGCCGCGAGGGGGCCAGATGATTTCGCCTTCGGCGCGGCCTTCAAATAAATGCTCTTGTCTTTCGGGGGTGACAAGCGCCAGCACAGCTACAAAGGCGGCGCTGCGATCGGGACTGTCAGCCAGTGCGTCATGAAGTTTGGTCATGGCTTTTATAAAATCTTTTTGTCCATCCTGCTGCTCGGCCCAGCGGGCTGAATAAATGCCGGGGGCGCCATTCAAGGCTGTGACGGCAAGGCCGGAATCATCGGCGAGCGCCGGAAGACCCGTTGATTTGCAGGCGGCGCGAGCCTTTAACAGGGCATTATCGGAAAAACTGCTGCCGGTTTCCTCTGGTTCTTCGAGATTGAGGGTGTGGCTGGCGATAATTTCCACACCCAGAGGGGCAAAGAGGCGGGAAAATTCGCGAATTTTGCCCTGATTATGGGTGGCGAGGATGATTTTTTCAAAAATAATTTTATCAGTCATTTCAATCACTTATATGGGGGGCTTGTGAATAATTGCCCTTAAACAATAAAAAAATATCGAAAAACGATAAAAAGATTTGATTGTTTTTCGATATGTTATTATTGTTTATCAATAAGGCGGCGCTGCAGCAAACCAATAGACCCCACCCTTTGTGGCGTCGTCTTATTTAAAAGCACTTCGATGAAGAGAGCGAGCCAGTTTTTCAACAAGAAGTGTGGACCATAAAAAAACGGCGGAGAAAACTCCGCCATTTAAGTTTAGTCAGTCGTGTCATCTAACTTTTGAGCTCAAATAAGGAGAGCCCTCATGTCTCAAATCCACAAAGAGAATAATGATCTTATCGATCGAATTGTCAACATCACAGCCACGGTAAGTTTTCTACTTCTTGTTGCTGTTGGATATTTCAGTGCCCTTGCCGCCGCGACCCCGTCGGTACTGGTCTGATAAAGCTTGGAGGGGGGTTGCGTTTTTTCCTTCCAGTAAAATGCGCCCCCCTTCAAGACAATTTGCCTTTTGGGTAAATAGTGTAGAAGTTTGATATTGCCCTTTTAAGGAGGCAGGCATGGCAGAGAAGATAGGCCTTGAAGATAAATCACTGGACGAGCCGCCCGCGCCGGAATTTGTAAAACCCAAAACCGGACATTCGGCGACCTCTATTTTGCAAACGGTTTTGCATATTGCTCGCATTATTGCGTGGGTGGTGGTGATTGTTGTTGGTTTTGCCGTTGCCTTTTCGGTCCTTGGCGCTTTGTTGGGGGAGCCGGATGGCGAAGGGGACGTGGCGGATGTTGTTGGCCTATTGTTGGCAGGGCTGTCTTCGGCCTTGATAATTTATATTGCCGGGTATTTGCTGGGTATCTTGAAAACCATCAAAGCTGGCACGCCATTTGAGCCGGAAAATGCTATGCGCCTGCGTAAAATCGGACGTATTGTTATTATGGTTGAACTGACAAAATGGGCGGTTGTTTTTCTCGGCCTTCTATTTCATGCCCGCATTGACGGGGATGGGGATTTTGATTTTTCCATCTCAGCGACACCGTTTCTCGCAGCGGCCATTGCCTATACTTTGGCACGGGTTTTTGAAGAAGGCACGCGTCTCAAGCAAGAGCAGGATTATACGATCTGATGGCCATTGAGATCAAACTCGACCGTATCCTTTTGGAACGCGGCATGTCCCTTACCGAATTATCGGAAAAGGTCGGGGTGACGATTGCCAATTTGTCGATTTTGAAAACCGGGAAAGCCAAGGCCATACGCTTTTCCACCCTTGAAGCTATATGCGATGTGCTGGAATGTCAGCCGGGGGATATTATGGTTCATGTGGATGATGATGCACCTTAGGGGCTTAGCCTTTGCGTGCCTAATCTTTTTCCGCTATGTGTTTGGCCATGAGTAAACGCCGGATATGGAAAACCCCTCCCTTTGAGTATAGACCAAAAACCATCCAAACCCCTTGGCAATAAAGAAGGTGCAATCGGTTCCGCCCTGATCGGGTTGACCCGTGCTGAAATGCGCACGCGCCTTGGGGAGGATTTGGGGCTTTCGCCAGCGCAGGCAAAAATGCGCAGCAACCAGATATGGCAATGGATTTATAATTTTGGTGTGACCGATTTTGCCGCCATGACCAATATTGCCAAGGAGATGCGCGCTAAGTTGAGCGCTCTTTATACGCTGGCCCGCCCGCAAATGGTGGAGCGGCAGGTTTCCAAAGATGGCACCCGCAAATATTTGCTGCGCTTTGCCCCCGGCATTGAAGTGGAAGCCGTGTTTATTCCCGGTGTTGGTCGCAAAGGCGCGCTATGTGTTTCATCGCAAGTGGGTTGCACATTAAATTGCACTTTTTGTCATACGGGCACGCAAAATCTGGTGCGCAATTTAACACCCGCCGAGATTGTCGGGCAGGTTCTGGCCTGCAAGGATGATATTGAGGAATGGCCGTCATCTAAAGTGGATCGGGATTTATCCAATATTGTTTTTATGGGCATGGGTGAGCCGCTTTATAATACGCAAAATGTGGCCAAGGCGATTGAGATTATTGCCGATGATGAAGGGATTGCTTTGTCGCGGCGGCGGATTACGGTTTCGACCTCCGGGGTGGTGTCGCAAATGCAGGCGCTGGGCGAGACGACCCAAGCGATGTTGGCTATTTCATTGCATGCCACCAATGATGCTTTGCGCGATGAATTGGTGCCGATCAATCGCAAGCATAATTTGGCAGAATTGATGGAGGCGTGCCGGACCTATCCGGGGGCGTCCAATGCAAGGCGTATAACTTTTGAATATGTGATGCTTAAGGGCGTCAATGATAGTCTTAGAGAAGCTCGCGATTTGGTGCGTTTGTTAAAAGGTATTCCAGCCAAGATAAATCTTATTCCGTTTAATCCGTGGGAGGGCGCGCCCTATCAATGTTCTGATTGGTCGCAGATTGAAGCTTTTGCCGACATCATCAATCGTGCCGGATATTCTTCGCCCATTCGCACGCCCCGTGGGCGCGATATTGCTGCGGCCTGCGGGCAGTTGAAGTCTGATAGCGTGAAAATTCGTGCCAGCCAGTTGCGCAAAGAAAAGCTAGGGCAGGAATAGGCAATAGTCATTTTATGTATTGGGGTGGCTTTGCACTGTTGGCATCAGCTAAAGAGCTGATTTTGGGTGCGTTTGGCTTGTTGGTTAAGTTCTGATAGGGTGGCCGAAACAAAAAGGACCCTTTTATCATGACCAGAAAAATTCTCACCCTTCTCCTCATGCCATTTGTTTTTGTCTCAATGACATTTGCGGCAACACTTACGGCGCAAGCTCAAAGTAATTTCACCAGCAAAGAAGTTGAAAATTTCCTTGTGGCTATGGAGGCCTTTGATGATGGCTATGCACAAGTGCCGAAGCTGACAAATTATCTCGATGGCATGGAAATGACTCTTGATTTTCTTGTTAACCCGGAGGGAAAAATTATTATTTTTTCCAAGATTGCCGATGCGGCCAGAAACCTTGGGGAAGGGTTTGCTCTTGAGGAAATGGTGCAAGGGGCTGGGTTTTATACATTGGATCATTGGAGCCGTTCTGGTGATGCGATCATGACCGCTTATATGATTGATGAAATTGGCAAAGAGCAGATTGAATTTTTGGCGGGTATGGAAGCCATGATTGATCAAATGTCGGAAGAAAGCCGTGAGGAAACATTGATGGCTATTCGCTTGGCGCAAAATTTAATGTTGGTGCCTGATAGTGATGTGCAAACATTGGCACCTTATCGCCAGCAATTTACTGATTTTCTGAATTAGAAATAACGGTATTATTTTGTTTTGGAATAGGGGAAGCGTTTAAGGCGCTTTCCCCTTTTTATGGCGCGCTTGTTTGGCCATATTGCGCTTCGAGGCGGGCTTTGGCGCGCGGGCAGATATTGACCTTGGATAGATCGCCATCGGCCCAGTCCATTACTTTGGGGTCCATGACCTTGAACCAAAGCGGCGGAAAAGCGGCAAGGCCAAGACAGCCGGGATAGCCCGATGGCAGGCGCGGTAATTCATCAAAATTACGCAAGGCCTGATAGGGGCGAAGCGGATTGGCGTGATGATCGGAATGGCGCTGCAAATGAATTTGCATCAGGTTGGAAACAATATGGTTGGTGTTCCAGGAATGGCGCGGCTGGCAGGGTTCATATTTGCCATTGGGAAGTTTTTGCCGCAACAGGCCGTAATGTTCAATATAATTGACCTGCGTCAGGGCATACCAGCTTAAAAAATGATGCAGCAGGATGAAGGGCAAGACATCAAGCCCGAGCCATAAGACAAGGCCGATAGTGATGGCAAGGGTCATGGCATAGACTTGCAATAATTCATTTTCCCAATGGAGAAATGGTTTGCCTCTGGCTTTTAGGCGTTTGGCCTCTTGTTGCCAGCCGCCTTTAAGCGCGCCGGGAAGATCGCGTAAGGCAAAAGCGTAAACGCTTTCGCCCATGCGCGCAGAAGAGCAATCTTCAGGAGTGGAGACTTTTACATGATGGCCGCGATTATGCTCTATGCAGAAATGCCCATAGCCGCTAACTGCCATTGCCATTTTCGCCATGAAGCGATCTAGGCGATTGGGTTTATGGCCAAGCTCATGGGCGATATTGATGGCATTGCCATTAGCGGTGCCGACACCAATGGCGAGTATGATGATCGCCCACCATGGCAGGTCCTGCGTGCCCACAAACCATGCGGCAAAGAAAAAACCGATATAGGGGAGGATGACCATGAACCAGACCATGCGCCGATAAAACGGGTCTTCGGTCATGGCCGGGACGACCTCTTCGGGGGGGTTGAACGGGTCTTCGCCTATCAGCCGGTCCAATGTGGGGATTACCCCAAACAGATGGATCGCCGGAATGAGAGTGGTGAGGGGATTGCCGGTTTGGAAATAGAGCCAATAGCTAAATAGGGGCACGAATATATTGACCGGGCCTAATAGCCACATCCAGCGCTTGTGGTCTTTCCACGAAATTGTTTTGCCGTCTTTGGTGGTTGCGGTGAAAACTGCCATGGGTCATGCCTTTTGTTTCGTTTGCCGATGGGCGCAGAGCTGATAGAAACACGCGGGGTCACAAAGGGGTAATGACTATCACTATAGCAAAGAATGTTGTCAGTGACAACATTAAAAAATTACGGTAAATCTGAGAGCGTTTTCAGGGTAAGTGAGCCCTTCGACAAGCTCAGGGTGAGGCGGTTATCCGTCTGAAAACACGAGAAAACAAAGGCTTAGAGCCAGTTTTGATTAGTATCAAAACCTAAAAGGCTCTAGAAAAACCCGTAAGAGGGGCTGGTGGGCCATGAGGCCGGTTGCCGATTAAGGGGATTGCTCAAAGGGCTGCACAAAGGGCTGCACAAAGGGCTGCCAAGAGATTTTTCGAGTTTAAGAAGGCTGGGAATTTAAGAAAGCCAAAAGCTAAGAAAATTTGGGGAAAGTCAGGGAGTTTCATGTCGCAATCATCCTATCATCACGGCAATTTGCGCGAGGCTTTATTGGAGCGCGCCGTTGAGGTTCTTGGGGAAGTGGGGGTTGAGGGACTTTCTTTACGCGGATTGTCGCGGGATTTGGGGGTTTCCCATGCGGCCCCAGCGCGGCATTTTTCCAGCAAGGGGGAATTGCTGAGTGCGATTGCCAAAGAGGGCTATCGGCGAATGACAGCAGCGGCGCTGACGGCGGCTGAAGACAAGACGAGCGCTGTTGAACGTCTGCGCGCTATGGGGCGAGCATCAGTGCAATGGGCCATGCGCAATCGGGCGTTTTATAGTGCTATCATGAACCCCGATGTTAATCGCTATGGGGATGAGGGGTTGAAAACCTCTTTGCAGGATTATCTGGCAGTGGTGCGGGCGGCGTTTGAAGCGGCGCAGGCAGAAGGCTGGAAGCCCAAACATAAATTGCAGGCCTTGCAGATTTTTGGCATGGCAACAACGATTGGGGCGTCGATTATTTTTTCTGATTATTTGCAAAGCGATTTATTTGGCGAATTGAATGATGAAAAACTGATTGATGAAATTATTGATCTTGTGATACCGCCTTTATAAAGCTTGGGGATGGATAGGGATGGCGCATGGCCAAAGATGAAGCAATAAAAAAAGTGGTGCTGGCCTATTCGGGTGGGCTTGATACTTCGGTGATTTTGGCGTGGTTGCGTGAGTGTTATGGTTGCGAGATTGTGACTTTCACGGCGGATTTGGGGCAGGGGGAAGAGCTTGCGCCAGCGCGCTTGCGGGCCGAACAATTTGGCGTTCAGGAAATTTTTATTGAGGATTTGCGCGAGGTTTTCGTGCGCGATTATGTTTTTCCCATGTTGCGCGCCAATGCCCTTTATGAGGGGCAATATTTATTGGGCACGGCGGTTGCGCGGCCTTTGATTGCCAAGCGGTTGGTTGAAATTGCTGGTATGGTAGGCGCTGATGCTATTGCCCATGGGGCGACGGGTAAGGGCAATGATCAAATTCGGTTTGAGTTGTCCGCCTATGCGCTTAATCCGGATATCAAAGTGATTGCCCCTTGGCGGGAATGGGATTTAACCTCGCGCACGAAATTGATTGAATTTGCCGAAAAGCACCAGATTATTGTGCCCAAGGATAAAAGAGGCGAAGCGCCGTTTTCGGTGGATGCCAATCTGTTGCACACCTCTTCGGAAGGGAAAGTTTTGGAAGACCCGGCAGAGCCGGCGCCGGAATTTGTTTATTCGCGCAGTGTCAATCCGGTGGATGCGCCGGATATGCCGCAGGAAATTGAGGTTACTTTTAAGAGCGGTGATGCGGTGGCCCTTGATGGGGAGGCTTTGTCTCCGGCGGCTCTTTTGATGGCGCTGAATGATATTGGCGGGCGCCATGGTATTGGGCGGCTCGACCTTGTGGAGAACCGTTTTATCGGCATGAAATCTCGGGGGGTTTATGAAACACCGGGGGGGACGATAGTATTAGCGGCCCATCGGGGGATTGAATCCATCACCCTTGATCGCGGTGCCATGCATTTAAAAGATGAGTTGATGCCGCGTTATGCGGAACTGATTTATAATGGCTTATGGTTTTCGCCTGAGCGCGAAATGTTGCAGGCGGCGATTGATCGCTCGCAAAGATTTGTGGAAGGCAAGGTGCGGCTGCGGCTTTATAAGGGCCAAGCGCAGGTGATTGCCCGCCAAAGTGATAAATCGCTTTATTCAGAGGCGCAGGTTACTTTTGAAGATGATGCCGGGGCCTATGACCAAAAACATGCGGATGGGTTTATTCACCTTAATGCCTTGCGGCTGAAGCTATTGCAGCGTCAGCGCGGGGAATAGAGCGTTCAGCAAGCTGGCCTTTGGGGTTGCTGCCTGTTGATTCTTTCCGAGATGGGTTCCGTGTTAGCCTGCGCCGGGTTGGCGGGCGGCGGCGCATAAATAAAGAAGCATACGGGATGACGGGGTTGGTTATTCTAATTGCCCGGTAGTAAATCATCCATGGCTATGGTTTGGGCCATGATGGTCCGGCCGTGCTCGTCCATAATGTTCAAGGTGACCCGGCGGGTCTGCCAATCGAAATCAATGGCGCCGAAATTGACCTCGAAATAATTGTCCCCCATGCGATAGGGACCATATTCTTGTTTTAAATTTTCCGGTTTAACCCAAGCGGACAAAGGCAGGTTTAGGGAGGATGAGGTTATTTCATAAAGCGGATAAGACAGCGCCATAGTGTTTTTATAAAGTCCGGCGGCGTGACGGTCACCGGATAGGAGGATAACCCCATTAGCGCCGGAAGCATTGATGGTATCGTAAAGTTTTTGGCGCTCTAAAGGGAGTTGTCGCCATGCTTCATAGCCATGGCCATCGGCGATGACTTGTATGGAAGAAACGATGAGGCGCACATCGGCGGGCTTTTCCAATTCAGTGCGCAGCCATTGCCATTGCTCTTCACCCAGCATGGTTTTGCTTGGGTCGGGGTCCGGGATATAGCGCTCCTTGCCTTTGGCGCCGCGCTCATCGGTGGGTTTTAGAGGCGAGCGAAAATAGCGGGTGTCGAGCATGATGATTTGAACTTGTTTGCCCTCTTCCATGCCGATAATGCGCGAAGAGTAAATGCCGTTATGCTGGCGCTGGGGGTCGTCTTCCGGCACGGCCCAGACATAGTTGAAGAGGTCTTCGGAAGCCTCGCGGCCAAAAAAATCCGCCCCCATATCGTTTAGGCCAAAATCATGATCGTCCCACACGCTTAGGACCGGTGTGGATTGGCGAAATTCTGCAAAGCCCTTGCTGGCGGCGAGCTTGCCATATTGATCGCGCAATTCCGGTAGGCCGGGATCTTTGGTTTTTACATCCCCATAGACATTATCGCCAATAAACAAAAAGGCGTCGCTTTGGGCCTCGCTGATGCGGCTCCAAATGGCATCGCTTTTTTCGGCGGTATAGCAGGAGCCAAAAG
>WFQB01000291.1 GCA_015487305.1 Parvularculaceae bacterium
CAATGAGGCTATTCTACAGATGGAGAATCAATTTAATGGGCGAGAAGTGGATAGCCCTGGTGAAATGCTACACATATTTGCCCTTCGATTGATGATGGTGGAGCAGGGTGAGATTCAGCATTCCGCAGAAGATGAAGTAGAGAAATGTAAACGATATATCGATGATATTCTTGAACAGGGAAAGCTACCCTCGGACGGGCGTGCCCCAGAGACGCGAGATGGATTAGATGGATCACCTTCATATGGCGGCTACGGATATTGGGGAGGGGACAATCCACATTTTTTGGAGCTACAAAATCACTTAATCGAAGCGCTCAAGAAAGCATTCGAAAAGAAACTTCCTAATATTGCGGAAGATATTTTGAAGGTGATGAAGGAAAATCCGGAAGCTCTGATTGGTGCAATCTCATATACAGGGGACGGTCCGAATGCGTATGCAAATATTCCTGTATTACATGCGTTGTGCCCTGAGAAATTTGTTGAGACTTGGCTCTCCATACCAAGAAAATCGTGGCGAGAAATAAATTACGCGCTTCAGAATCGTTATTATAGAGGGACATTTAATAATGTTTTTGGTGATGAGCTAGAGTGGGCGCGACAAGTGCACAAAATACTTCATCAGATGGCGGATAAGGCAGGGGGACTGAAAGCTTATCGAATTCGTCGTTTGGTTCCTGGAGTATTCAAAAGGTTTGATACGGCTCAAAGTAATTAGTAAGCACCGGTTATCCGCCTTAACTTAAGTTCAGCCTCTCAAAAAAATAGGTTTTAAGATTAAATTCTTCCAGTGACACCATTCCCACGCAAGTACTTGCGCCTCTATAGGGGAGCATTTCATTGGTGAGTTTTTTTAGCCAGAATTATTACCGGTATGGTTGGAATCTGTGGGCCGTGGCCGTCTTTGGCGATGATGAACGATTTTAGTGAATGAAGGGGAGGCGTTAATAAATTGATCCGGGCGATTCTTTTGTCATATGGTCCGGTGTAAACACCGGACCATATACTTATGCATGTTATGGCTTGACCCAGACGGCTCCGAAGCGGTGCTGGGATTTGGCGCCGTCAAATGCGGTTACGCTTTGTATTTCAAAACCATCCTTCCAGGCTTTTTCGGTTTCACTCTGGTAGCCACCCGAGGACAGACCGTGGCGGGCGCGGGTTTTGTTTTTATATTTTGAAGCAAAGATCGCCGAGAAATATGGCGTTCCCTTATGCATATAGCCATTCAGATAGATTGGCAGGCGCCCTTTGGCCTTTTGTTCATTGACCACTTTTTGATAATCCGCTTCCCGAATGGCGGGATTTTCATACCAGGAACCGATTTTATCAGAGCGATATAGGGATGTATAACGCCGCTGACCATTGACCGATATGACGGAAACGGTAACCGGATTGAGGCCATTGGCTTTGGCCTTGTTGAAATTTTCCTGATGTTGCTGGCCGTTCAGATTGAAGCGCAGACGCCATTTTCCGGGTTTGCCTTTCTCATAGATGACCGCATAACGGATTTTGCCCGCCTGCAAATAGCTGTCAATGAAGAGCGGGGCATAGCCGTCTTGTTTGGCCTTATCAAGATTGGCCTGAAAATTTGACGGCGTGAGCCCAAAATAGGCGCGCCATGGGCGTTTTGCCGGTTCCCAAGTATAGTTCAGAAAGACCTTGCCGCCGACACTGTAACCATCAATGAGGCTGGGGCGAAAACCGCTATTGGCCAGATGTTTGAACATGCGCGGAAAGCTGCTCAGGCTCGCTTTGTGCCGGGCATATTGGTTGGTCAGGCGGGTTGGTGGCCAGAACAGGACATCCCCTTTGGTAATGGCCTTTCCAGAAAAGCTGGTCCATTTGGTAATGTCGGCTTTGCCGCCGTTCCAATCCGTCGACAGGCCGCGGCGAAACCGCATTGGATCGGCGCGCCATTTACCATCGGCATTTTTCCGCTCTACATGAATATGAATATGAGGACCGGTTGAGGAGCCAGTATGGCCAATGCGCCCGAGAAACTGTCCGGCTT
>WFQB01000292.1 GCA_015487305.1 Parvularculaceae bacterium
TATCCTATCGCATCGGCTTTAACCCACTTTTTATGCGCCATTTTGGAGGCCATTAAATGCACCAAACCCAGCCCCTCATATTGACCCCCGGCTCTGTAAACCTGCAGCAATTAGAAGATATTTGGCGCAAAAGTTTAGCAGTGCATCTGGATGATAATGCGCGAGCCGGAATTGAAGCCGCCAAAGCTCTGGTAGATGAAGCGGTCAGCGGCAGCGAGGCTGTTTACGGGGTCAATACAGGCTTTGGCAAATTGGCAAGCGTGAAGATCAAAGCTGAGGATACAGCCACATTACAACGCAATCTCATATTGTCCCATTGCTGCGGCATGGGAGAGACGCTTGATGAAAACACAACCCGTCTGATGATGGTGTTGAAATTGCTGTCCCTTGGGCGCGGTGCATCCGGTGTTTCATGGCCGTTGATCATTCTTTTGCAAGACATGCTGGCAGCAGGCGTAACGCCTCTCATCCCCGTTCAGGGGTCCGTTGGCGCATCGGGAGATCTGGCACCGCTGGCACATATGGCGGCGGTGATGATTGGCGAAGGGGAAGCATTTTATAAAGGTAATAAATTAAAAGGCGGTGATGCCCTTGTCCAGGCTGGGTTAAAACCAATTATATTAGAGGCCAAGGAAGGTCTTGCCCTGATAAATGGCACACAGTTCTCGACAGCCTGCGCCCTGACCGGCCTATGGCGGGCATGGCGCGGCGGTCTTTCTTCTATCATTACAGCCTCTCTTTCCCTTGATGCCATGATGGGCTCAACCGCACCATTGCATCCGCAAATTCATGCCCTTCGTGGCCATAAAGGCCAGATTGCTATTGCCGAAAAAATGCGCTGGTTGTTGGAAGGCTCACAAATTCGCAATAGCCATCGCCAAGATGATGAAAGAGTGCAGGACCCATATTGCATCAGGTGTAACCCACAGGTCACCGGCGCCGCATTTGATCTGTTACAAAGCGCCGCCAAAGTATTGCAAGTCGAAGCCAATGCCGTTACCGACAATCCTTTAGTATTGGTGGAAGACAAACGCATTATATCCGGCGGTAATTTTCACGCGGAACCAGTTGCCTTTGCAGCCGATCAGATAGCCTTGGCGATGAGTGAAATTGGTGCGATTGCCCAGCGCCGTATTGCTCTCATGGTCGATCCGGCATTAAGCCATGGCCTGCCACCTTTTTTAACCCCTGATCCGGGCTTAAACTCCGGTCTGATGATAGCCGAAGTCACATCAGCAGCGCTAATGAGCGAGAACAAACATCTTGCCAATCCGTGCTCAACGGACAGTACGCCGACATCAGCCAATCAGGAAGATCATGTCTCCATGGCGGCCCATGGGGCGCGGCGATTGGCGCGCATGAATGATAATTTGCATGGCATCATTGGCATTGAGGCCATTTGCGCAACGCAAGGGATAGAATTGCGCGCCCCCCTTGAAACGAGTAATCGCTTGCGAAAAGTGGTGAGCGCTTTGCGTAAGGAAATTGCCGCATTAGAGCAGGACCGTTTCATGGCGTCAGATTTGGAGTGCGCCGCCCGAATAGTGGATGAAGGTGGATTGCTAGGGGCTTGCGAATTAACGCTTACGCCAGAAGAGGTCCATTAAATGAAGCCCGTTACTGTCGTTGAAGGCGATTTACCGCTGGTTCTCTGCTTTCCCCATTCTGGTATTTATGTGCCCGATGCGGTGTATGACCAGATGAATGATCGCGGCAAAGCCTTGGCAGATACCGATTGGCATGTGGATAGGCTTTATGATGGTCTATTGCCGGGGGCCTCGATCATTCGTGCCAATTTTCATCGCTATGTCATTGATGCCAATCGCGACCCTTCAGGCAAAAGCCTATATCCCGGAAAAAATACAACGGGCCTTGTGCCAGTGATTGACTTTGAGGGGGAAGACATTTGGACAACCCAACCCTCTTTGGAAGATATTGATATTCGGCGCGCCCATTTCCATGCGCCCTATCATCAGGCGATTGAAAATGAGCTTAAGCGGGTGAAAGAACAGCACGGCATAGCCCTTCTCTATGATTGCCATTCTATTCGCTCACAAGTGCCAATGTTTTTCAGTGGCACGCTCCCTGATCTCAATATCGGGACCAATGATGGCCAATCCTGTGATTCTGCTTTTGAGCAGATCGCAACTCAAATTTGCAAAACCGAAAATGGCTATTCAACGGTGACCAATGGTCGCTTCAAAGGCGGCTGGACAACACGTCATTACGGGCGACCAGATGAAAATATTCATGCCATCCAAATGGAGCTGTCGCAATCCACCTATATGAAACAACAAAATCCACCCTGGCAAATGGATATGAAAAAAAGTGACAATGTGCGCATAGTACTAAAGCAATTATTACAGGCACTGACAGAGCAAGCCTCTCAATTGGTCGAGATAAAAAATCAGGATTAAGAAGATGAACAATCCCCGCAAAAATAGTCGCGATGTCTACCCGCCAACGGGCAGTGAAATTACCGCAAAATCATGGCTCACCGAAGCGCCCATGCGCATGCTGATGAATAATCTGCACCCTGATGTTGCTGAGAACCCTCATGAATTGGTGGTTTATGGTGGCATAGGACGGGCAGCACGCACATGGGATGATTTTGATAAAATCCTTGCATCCTTAAAAACTCTCGAAGAGGATGAAACATTATTAGTGCAATCGGGAAAACCCGTTGGCGTATTCCGCACCCATAAAGATGCGCCCCGGGTCTTGATTGCCAATTCCAATCTCGTGCCCCATTGGGCCAATTGGGATCATTTCAACGAGCTCGATAAAAAGGGCCTTGCCATGTATGGGCAGATGACGGCGGGTTCATGGATTTATATCGGCACACAAGGGATAGTGCAGGGCACTTATGAGACCTTTATGGAAGCAGGCCGCCAACATTATAAGGGTGACCTTAAAGGGCGTTGGATTTTAACCGCCGGCCTTGGCGGCATGGGCGGCGCGCAACCTCTGGCCGCTGTCATGGCCGGGGCCTGTTGTCTTGCCGTTGAATGCGATGAGACCCGTGTCGATTTTCGTTTGCGCACGCGCTATGTTGATGAAAAAACCGACAGCCTTGATGAGGCGCTCGCCATGATAGAGCGCTGGACCAAAGCGGGTGAAGCCAAATCCGTTGCGCTTATCGCTAATGCTGCCGATATTTACCCAGAACTGGTAAAACGCAGCATCAAGCCAGATCTCGTCACCGACCAGACCAGCGCTCATGACCCGATTCATGGATATTTGCCCCAAGGCTGGAGTGTTGCCGAATGGCGGGCGAAACAGGAAACAGACCCAAAAGCGGTTGAACGCGCCGCCCGGGCGAGTATGAAAATCCATGTATCAGCCATGATTGATTTTTGGCAAGCGGGCGTACCAACCGTCGATTATGGCAATAATATTCGTCAAGTGGCGCTCGAGGAAGGGCTGGAAAACGCCTTTGCCTTTCCCGGCTTTGTCCCGGCCTATATTCGCCCGCTTTTTTGTCGCGGCATAGGGCCGTTCCGCTGGTGCGCTTTATCGGGCGATCCGGAAGATATTTATAAAACTGATGCCAAGGTGAAAGAGCTAGTTGACGATCCGCATCTTCATAATTGGCTCGACATGGCCCGCGAACGCATTGCGTTTCAGGGGCTGCCTGCGCGCATTTGCTGGGTCGGTCTTGGGGTGCGTCACAAATTGGGTTTGGCGTTTAACGAAATGGTCCGCAATGGCGAATTATCAGCGCCGGTTGTCATTGGCCGCGATCATCTGGATAGCGGCTCAGTTGCATCGCCAAACCGTGAGACGGAGGCTATGAAAGATGGCTCAGATGCCGTATCTGACTGGCCATTGCTCAATGCCTTGCTGAACACAGCAAGCGGAGCCACATGGGTATCGCTCCATCATGGCGGCGGCGTTGGCATGGGATTCAGCCAACATTCGGGCATGGTAATTTGCTGCGATGGTACCGAAGATGCAGATAGGCGCCTTGAGCGGGTCTTGTGGAATGATCCGGCAACAGGCGTTATGCGCCACGCTGATGCTGGTTATGAAAGTGCGATGGAATGCGCCAAAGAGCATGGGTTGAAACTGCCGGGAATTTTGTAAATTCAGGCTCGAAATTCGCTCAATCCTGCGGGTCGTAATTCAATATCGGCCCAAGCCAGCGCTCTGCTTTTCTGGTTTCCCAACCCTTGCGTTTGGCATAATCTTCAACCTGATCGCGTTCAATCCGGCCAACAGAGAAATATTGGCTTTGCTTATGGGCGAAATAAAGCCCGCTAACACTGGCCGCAGGAGCCATGGCATAGCTTGATGTAAGAGAGACGCCAATAGTATTTTCAGCATCAAGCAGTTGGAAAATTGTCTCTTTTTCGGTGTGGTCCGGTTGGCAGGGATAGCCCGGGGCAGGGCGAATTCCCTGATAATTTTCAGCTATCAAAGCTTCCGGGTCGAAACCCTCACCCTTAGCATAGCCCCAAAATTCAGTGCGTACCCGCCAATGCATATATTCGGCCATGGCTTCGGCAAAACGATCAGCCAGAGCCTTGACCATGATAGCACTATAATCATCACCCTTGTCAGCAAAGGTTTCGGCAATGTTGTCAGATTCCTCGCCGGAAGTGACAACAAACGCGCCTATATGATCATTTTTCTCAGCCACAAAATCAGCAAGGGCAAAATTCGCAAGGCCATTATCCTTGACCATTTGCTGGCGCAATGTATGAAAAATCGTGCCATCATCAAGGCGAATATCATCACCCTCACGCTGCGCTGGCCACAAACCAATCACCCCTTTGGGCTTGAACCATTTTTGCCCGATAACCTGCTGCAACATGGTTTGGGTATCGCGCCATAAATCGCTGGCGGCGGCACCGACTTTTTTATCGTCTAATATCTTCGGATATTTACCAGCCAGATTCCAACTGGCAAAATAGGGTGTCCAGTCAATGAAGCGCGCCAATTCCGCAAGGTCAATAATATCAATCCTGCGTACACCAAGAAATTCCGGCTTAGGCACAGGGTTTTGATTTAATGTCAGAGCAGCCTTGCGGGCTTCCGATAGGGTAAGGCGCGGCTTTGCTTTGCCGCCACTTCGGGACTCTCGCATGCGTTGATATTGCGCTTTTGTAGATTGCGCCAATAAATCGCTCTCACTGTCAGAAAGTAAAGTACTGACAACACCGACGGCGCGGCTCGCATCTTTCACATGCAAGGTCGGGCCATTTTCGCGCACAGGGTCAATTTTTACGGCCGTATGGGCAGGCGATGTTGTGGCGCCACCAATCAACAAAGGCTGCTCCATGCCGCGCCGCTGCATCTCACGGGCCACATAAACCATTTCATCAAGGCTAGGCGTGATTAAGCCAGAAAGGCCAATTATATCCGCGCCTTCCCGTTCAGCCGCATCAAGAATAGTTTCAGCGGGGACCATCACCCCAAGATCGACAATATCATAGCCATTGCAAGCGAGTACAACACCAACAATATTTTTGCCAATATCATGAACATCGCCTTTAACTGTCGCCATGATAATTTTGCCATTGCTGACATCAGCAGTTCCCGTGCGGCGTTTTTCTTCTTCCAGAAAAGGATTGAGATAGGCAACGGCGGCCTTCATCACGCGAGCAGATTTGACCACTTGCGGTAAGAACATTTTGCCAGAGCCGAAAAGATCGCCAACAACATTCATGCCATCCATTAACGGGCCCTCAATAACATCCAATGGACGGGCAGATTCAAGACGCGCTTCTTCCGTATCCTGCTCGATAAATTCCGTTATTCCATGAACGAGAGCATATTCGAGGCGCTTTGCAATAGGAGCCTCGCGCCATGACATATCCTTTTCTTTGGTTTTGCCTTTTTGACCACGCAAACCTTCAGCAATTTCAATCAGTCTTTCCGTCGCATCAGCGCGGCGGTTTAAAATCACATCCTCGACCCGGGCGCGCAATTCCGGCTCTATCTCATCATAAATATCAAGCTGACCGGCATTGACGATGGCCATATCAAGCCCGGCGGGGATTGCGTGATAAAGAAACACCGAATGCATGGCCCGGCGCACCGGCTCATTGCCGCGAAAGCTGAAAGACACATTGGATAGACCACCGGAAATACTAACGCCGGGGCAGCTCTGTTTGATCGCTTGGGTGGCCTCGATAAAATCCACTGCATAATTGTCATGGGCTTCAATACCCGTAGCAACAGCAAAAATATTGGGATCAAATATAATATCCGGCGCCGGAAAATGAACCTTTTGGGTAAGCAGTTTGTAAGCGCGCTCACATATCTCGATCTTGCGCGGGGCCGTATCAGCCTGGCCCTCTTCGTCAAAAGCCATCACCACAATGGCAGCCCCAAAGCTAAGGCATTGGCGCGCATGGTCGAGAAATATCTCTTCGCCTTCTTTAAGGGAGATGGAATTGACCACCGGTTTGCCCTGCACACATTTAAGGCCAGCCTCGATGACCTCCCATTTGGAGCTGTCGATCATGATCGGAACCCGGGCAATATCCGGCTCGGCTGCGATGAGGTTAAGATAGGTGGTCATGGCCTCAACACCATCCAACATGCCCTCATCCATATTGATATCAATAATTTGCGCGCCATTTTCCACCTGCTGACGAGCAACCTCAATCGCACTCGCATAATCACCAGCGGTAATCAGCTTTCTAAACTTGGCCGAGCCGGTAACATTGGTGCGCTCGCCAATATTGATAAATCTGGATAGAGAAACAGACATAAGGGATACTCAAAATTCTTTAAGAGGCGCGGGAAAATGGCTCAAGACCCGATAAGGCCATTGCATTATCACGAGTGGGAATTTGGCGCGGGGGTAAGCGTTTAACGGCCTCTGCGATTTTTTGGATATGAGCAGGCGTTGTGCCGCAGCAACCACCAACAATATTAACAAGCCCATCTTGACCCCAGCGGCCTAAATGTTCTGCGGTTTCTTCTGGCCTTTCATCATATTCGCCAAATTCATTAGGCAGTCCGGCATTGGGATAGGCAATCAGACGGGTGTCGCTAATGCGAGACAAAGCTGCCACATGTTGACGTAAGAGATCAGCGCCAAGAGCACAATTCAACCCCAAAGCCCAAGGCTTTGCATGACGCACCGAGATATAAAATGCTTCAGCGGTTTGTCCGGACAGGGTGCGCCCGGAAGCATCGGTGATGGTTCCGGAAATGATAATAGGAATTTCTTCACCAATGTCTTGCGCCAAATCAATCAGCGCTTTAATGGCCGCTTTGGCGTTCAATGTGTCAAAAATGGTTTCAATGAGAAAAAAGTCTACAAACTCCGCCATAGCCCGCGCCTGCTCAAGATAGGCGCTATAAACATCATCAAAACTAACTTCCCGAAATCCGGGGTCTTCCACTTTGGGCGACAGGGAAAGAGTTTTATTGGTTGGTCCAATTGCCCCCAACACGCCTATGGGCCGGCCAAGGCTTTGCTCCATGTCATCGGCCGCTTGGCGCGCAATCAGGGCCGCAGCTTTGGCAATTG
The DNA here is from genome assembly GCA_015487305.1 of Parvularculaceae bacterium. GTDB lineage: Bacteria > Pseudomonadota > Alphaproteobacteria > Caulobacterales > Parvularculaceae > S012-90. The sequence goes on from WFQB01000292.1 coordinate 7,490, forward strand.
CCGGGGCTTCGCGCTCCATGCCATAATCAGCCATAGCTATAGAAGTTGCATTAAAACTATTGGTCTCAATGAGATCCGCACCAGCTTCAATATAGCGCTTATGAATGGCCTTAATGTCTTCCGGGCGGGTTAAAGACAAAAGATCGTTATTCCCCTTCAGGCTTTTTTCCCAACCAGAAAAGGCTTGTCCACGAAAATCTTCCTCTTCAAGCCCAAGGGCTTGAATTTGTGTGCCCATGGCCCCGTCGAGAACCAATATGCGTTGCTCGGCCAGTGCTTCCAGCGCGGCCAGACGGGATTTCCTGTTCATGTTTCGATACTCTTTTAAGCAGCCTGTGTAGCAGGGTGGGGGCGCAAGCCCAATAAGCGGCATGTGGATAGCGCTAGCCCCGCACGGTTTAAAGTGTAAAAGTGAAACTCCTCAACCCCTTGTTCAGCCAGCTTGCGCGATAGATCAGCGGCAACATTGGCGGTAATAAGGTCTCTGGTTTCGGCATCATCTTCGAGGCCTTCATAAAGTTCGTGCAGCCAATTGGGCAAACTCGTCTGGCATTGGGCGGCAATCTTTTTAAGACCGGTAAAATTGGATTGGAGCATCAATCCCGGCACAATTGGCATGGTGATACCGGCAGCGCGGGCGCGTTCAAGGAATCGAAGATAGATTTCAGGCTCAAAGAAAAACTGGGTAATGGCGCGATCGGCTCCTGCGTCTTGTTTGGCTTTCAGTAGGGCGAGGTCTGATTCCCAACCGCGGCTTTCCGGATGTGGTTCTGGATAGCATGCAACGGATATCTCAAAACATTTGCCCCATTCTGGACGATGGGCGCGTAAACCAGCAATCAATTCTAGCGAGTTTTCATAGCCTTGCGGATGAGGACGAAATGGCTGCCCCATGCCTTCCGGTGGATCCCCGCGCAAGGCGACAATATGCTTGACCCCGGCGCGCCAATAATCCTCGGCAACCTCATGCACTTGCTCACGACTGGCATCAACACAGGTAAGATGCGCTGCCGGGGTAAGGCTGGTTTCGTCAGCAATGCGCTTGACCGTAGCGTGGGTGCGCTCACGAGTGCTACCACCAGCACCATAAGTTACTGAGACAAAATTAGGGTGAACCGGCTCAAGACGGGTGATCGTGTCCCATAGACGCGCTGCCATTTTCTCGCTCTTTGGAGGAAAAAATTCAAAAGAAACCAAAGGGATAGACATGTTCGCAGTCCTTGTGAGGCGTCCGTTAAATATGGAAAAAACCATATTATGACGATATATACATATCTTTATATGCTTTTTCAAGGGCGTTCAGTCACTGAACGAAAAATAGGGCAAGTCTGGTGCTATGAAGGAGGGCTGTTTAACCAAATACAGGTTGATTTATAGGCCGGCGTATGGCTGCGCGGGTCGCGTATGTCCTCAGTCAGACAATTGGCTTCCGGAAAATATGCCATCAAATTTCCCGGTGGAATTTGACCAGCAAAAACTTTAACGCGCCGCATAGCACCGCTTCGCGAATAGAGGTCTATCTGGTCTCCGATTTGTAAGTTTTGTTTTTTAATATCGTCGCCATTCATCATAACAGCCCAACGATGATCTATACCGCGATAAATATCCTGCTCTTCATAAATAATACTATTAAACTGTCCTTCACTACGAACCGTTGTCAGCATGAAAGGCGCTTCGACTCTATTGGGTGAAATATTTTGAGGCGGCTTAAACTGCGCTTTTTGACTGGGGGTATTAAAATGAGGCTGATGCAGCACGCGGCCCGTGATGTGAAATTCCCTTTTGGTCTCATTGATATTTTCCAGCGCTTCCATGCCGGGAACAAGAGCAGCAATAGCGGCACGCGCCGTGTCGTGCTGCTTGAAAGTGTTAAAATCAATGGCACAATCAGGCAAAAGGCCAGAGGCAATATCAGCAAGAATATGGGTTTCCGGTCTGGTATTTTTATGCCGTGTAATACCGCCATCAGAAAGGCGGACAAAGTTGAACATGGATTCTTGGCTGGTAGACTGCCATTCCTCATCCCGGGCTGTAACCGGCAAAATAAGAACCTCTTCACGACCATCCCCAAAGATATGCGATTTGTTCAAAGTGGTGGTGAGGCATAATCGAAAGGGGATGTTGCCAATGGTTTTTTCCGCTCTTTCGCGAGACGGACAGGCCTGTAGCAAATTGCCCCCCATAAACAGAGCTGCGTCCATCTCCCCGCGGGCTGCAGCATCAATGCAAGCCATAGTATCAAGACCGGGCTTTTGGGGAAGGGTAATATTATAATATTGTGCCAAAGCCTCTGTCAGTTGTGATGACAGGCCGGGTTTAACGCCAACCGTACCAATACCCTGAACATTGGAATGACCGCGCAGGGGCAGCAGCCCGGCACCGGTGCGACCGATTTGCCCACCCAATAAAGCCAGATGGGCAATCGCCTCGACAATATCTGTGCCATTTTCATGATGGGTGACACCCATGCCCCAGGCAAAAATGGCATTATTGGCTTGGCTGTAAAGATGGGCGATTTTTGTGATTTCCTCACGCGTAATACCGCAAAATTTTAACAAATCAGGCCAGGATTGCGTTTCCAGAAAAAGTTGGAAGGCTTTGTAGTTTTCTGTGTGGTTTTGCAAAAACTCTTTATCGTCCTGGCCCTGTTCCACGATATGTTTGGCGATGGCTGTAAATAAAGCCAAATCAGAGCCAATCTGGGGTTGGATATAAAGGGAAGCGATTGAACTACCACCAGACAACATAGAGCCGGGATCTTTAGGCAGGGCAAATTTAACAAGGCCCGCTTCTTTTATGGGGTTAATGACTATCACTTCACCGCCGCGGTCACGACAGGCTTTTAGCTGCTGAACAAAGCGAGGATGGTTGGAGGCAGGGTTGGCCCCGATAACAAAAATCAAATCGCTTTTGGGCAGGTCCTCAAGGGCGATAGTGGTTGTACCGCTGCCAATAATATTGGAAAGACCAACCCCAGAAGCCTGATGGCATAAGAACGAGCAATTATGAACATTATTGGTGCCATAGGCGCGAGCAAGCAATTGGAATAGAAAGGCTGCCTCATTGGATGAGCGACCAGACGCATAGAAGAAAGTGCGGTCTGGCGCAGCCTTAGAAAAGCGAGAGACAGCATGTGCTATTGCCTGATCCCACGAAAGGGAGTGGAATTTATCCTCCCCGGCCTTGCGTAATATTGGATGGTCTAGGCGACCAAGCTGTTCCAGTTCTTTTGCACTAAGCGCCTGAAAATCCTGTAAGCGATGATTAAAAATATCTATCGGTATAGCAGGTTGAATATCGGTTGATTGCGCCTGAACACTTTTATTGCAAATTGCAGGAAACTCACCAAGCTCATTGGTCATGCCACCCATTTGACCGCCCATACCATAAGCGCAGGCTTTGCACGTGTTTTTTGCCCGCAATGCTCTTGCGGCACGCCCAAAACCAATGCGTCGGATTTTTCCGAGAGTATAGAGAATTTTCTTTGGTCCGCCGCCAGTTACATTAGTCATGGGTCGCATTTCTCATGAGTGCTTTGAAAAACCCATAGCATGCTGCCAAAAGACAATAAAGGCAGCGTTGCGTGAATCCCATGACTTAGGGTTAACGTCTAATCCTGCCCGGACACCGGTTTGCGCACCAGCGTGCCATCTGGTCCAAGATGAATACCACATTCTGTTTTGTTAGGCGTATCAGCCCAGCGACCATCGCGAGGGTTAGCCCCTTTGGCCACAGCCTTGGTGCAAGGCGCACAGCCCACACTTAAAAAGTGACGTTTTTTTAAAGGGTGCGGCGGTAGATCATATTTTTTGAAATAGGCATCAATCTCGTCTTGCTGCCAAAAGGCGAGAGGGTTCAATTTTATTTTGTCACCATCGCGCTCCAATAAAGGAATGGCAGCACGGGAGGCGCTTTGAAAGCGTTTGCGCCCAGAAATCCAGCTATCATAGTCAACCATGGCATCTGCAAGAGGAAATGTTTTGCGCAACATGCAGCATTGATCCGGATCTAACCTTACAAGATCATCTTGGCCATCTTCAATTTGTAATATTTGCGCATTGGGAGTCACCCGGAGAAGTTTGAGTTTTAGCAAAGAAGTTAGCGTTTCTACATATTCTAGGGTTTCAGAAAAATGCCTTAAAGTATCAATGAATATAACCGGAATATCAGGAATAATCCTTGTTATCACATGAAGCAGGACAGCGCTTTCAGTGCCAAAGCTCGAAACCAGCGCGATTTTACCAAGCCTTGGGTCACGCAAAAGCCCTGATAAATTCAAATTGGATTTATCACGCACATAATCGCTAAATAATGCATCCAGAACCGGATCATAAGCACCCGGGGGCCATTGATCCGTATTATTGGGAATATCAGATGGGATACGCATGGAAAACTAACCCGTCAAATTATAGTATAAACGAATGTTAGTGCCATGGCAGGCTTATATGTTCAAGCTGGTTTTATACAAAGATTGCTTTCTGGATAATTCAGCAAAAACAAAATTAGAAACTGCTTTATTAGCGCTAAAGATAATAGCCAAGAGCTGCTTTTATAAACATGGATAATTTCTTTTCGGGCATGGGCTTTTCAAGAGGCAGCCTGATTTCGCGATTGCCATGATAGTCAAACATATGAGGATATATTTCGCGAAACTCTGCGATGATCCGTGTCGAGCAGGGGACAAAGAGCGAATAGGTTCCGGCCTCTTCATTGCCATCAATGCGAATGGGTGTCCCTGTTTTTGGCTTGGTGGCAAAACTTGCCTGCCCCCATTTGGTGCTTTCTTCGATTTCACCAAATTTAGGATTTTGCTGCGCCAATAATAAAATTAAAGACCTGACCTCTTGCAGTCTTTTTTGCAAAGCAGGGGAGTAGGGCTTGTTCTTGTCCAAAAC
>WFQB01000293.1 GCA_015487305.1 Parvularculaceae bacterium
ATGCCGTCCTGCCCAGCAACCGACAAGGAAAAAACTTCGCCAAAGGCATTGGCATTTACGCCCCGACACCAGAAGGCCCGCATGTTTTTTTGCCGCTTTTGCGCGAGGCCATCAGGCAAAAACAAAAACTGAACCTCATTTATCATCGCCTTGACGGGAAAACCACAAAGCGCCTGGTGCGCCCGCTACATCTGGAATTTTGGGGCAGCGTCTGGACCCTCACCGCATGGTGCGAAAGGCGAGATGATTTTCGCACCTTCCGAGTAGACCGCATCAAAGCGGCCAAACAGCAAGGGCATTTTCGCAGTGAACCCGGCAAAAGATTTACAGATTTTCTAGAGCGTTTCCAGGATAAGTGGACACCGGTTATCCGTCCGGAAACGCGACAAACAAAGATTTAGAGACCGGTTTTGATTGCTATCAAAACCGGTCTCTAAAAACGCGAAGGCTATGAGGATAAAGCCCGATGACCCGCATTCAGGACATGCGTAATCTAGGGCCAGCAATGGATAAATGGCTGGCGGAGGTTGAAATTTACACCGCCGAGGATTTGCAGGAAATCGGCGTGATAGAAGCTTATCACCGTCTCAAATTCCGCTTTGGCAAAGAAATTACCCTAAACGCCCTTTATGCCATGCACGCCGCCCTACTCGATTGCGATTGGCGTGAGCTTCAACCAGAAACCAAAACCCAATTGCGCCAGCAGGCAGAAAAACAAGACTGAACAGGGAAATAAACCCGCCCCAATCCTCGCCCCCACCTGCCATTGTCTTGCCACATCCACAGTGCTAAACTGCCGCCCATGAGTGAAGACACAAAAACCCCCGCCCGCAGTAAGCTGGTTTCCGGCAGCGCCGCCCGTACCGCCATCTATCTCATTCTCGCCAGCATGCTGGTGGGCTTTGTGCTGGCAACGCTGGGGCTAAACCCGATTGATTTCTGGCAGGGTCTGGTGCGCGGCATTGGTAATCTGGTTGAAGGTCTTATCAATCTCGGCTGGGGCGCAATTTATTCGGTGGTCCAATATATTGTCCTTGGGGCGGTGATCGTCATACCAATCTGGCTGTTCGTGAAACTGACCACTCGCGTCAAGTAGAAAACTCTATTTCTTGATCAAAGCCTGCAAATTGCCAATATAGGCAATCCATGCTTCACGACCCTTATCGCTCAACCGACACAAGGTTTGCGGACGGCGACCCTGAAAGCGTTTTTCCACGACCACATAGCCCGCCTCTTCTAATTTACGCATATGTACCGAAAGATTACCGTCAGTAACCTCCAGCTTTTTCTTTAACTCGGTAAAATCCGCTGTGCCTGCCCCGGACAAATAAGCCATCAGCGCCAATCGCACACGACCATGAATGACATCGTCCAATTCACGATAGTCAAAATCCTGATCATTATCTTGCGATTGTTCACTCATAATTCAAAAATAACCTAATCAAAACCAATAGAAATTCTGTTGCCTAGCCTGACGCCTTGCGCTGATTGCGCCATAATATCCACCCCGGCACCATCACCGCACCATAAGTGCCCAAAGCGGCGAGCAACATTGAATAATTATGGGGAATGGTAAAAATCATCACCGGCATCATCAGCAAAGAGAACAGAGAAACATAATACATCCATTTTTCCTGCGATACGGTCGCCGAGACCGCAAACGCAATCGCGTAAATACCAAAGGCCACAGGAAACATGGTCGCAAACAGGAAGCTCATGGGCATTTCGGAGTCTTGATAGAAAAACATCGCCCCCAATAAAGAGAAGAAATAAACCGTCATAAACACACCACAACTGCCCCAGGCAACCCCCGCCGCCTGATTACCAAATGAACTCGCCCCTTCTTCATGGCGAATGCGGCTGCTCGAGAAAAAAGATAATATCCAACCCAGAACCAGCGCGCTAATCCACATCACCATTGGCGAAAATGGCAGGGGCATGCCTGCGCCATAGAGATATTGCAGCAGACCGGCCGTACCAATAACACCGCCCCAGATTATAAAATTCGCACCACCAACCAATGGTACCGAGCGCCCCTTCTCAGCCACGCCCTTGATATAGGCCAGATCATCATTTGGATTGCTCATAACGTCCTCTCTTTTGCCTTCCCCAAATTATTCGACAAAAATTATTTTTCAAATAACTTTATAATTCAAAGTTATGCTATTGTCAAGCCATGCTGCCATACCATGAGGAGAGAAAATATGCCCAATTTCAGTTCAACCCTTGGTTCAGCTTTGCGCCGGTTTGGTGCCACCGCAGCAATTCTTGGTCTTTTCGGCTGCGGCTCCCCGGTCCCATCAGATATGTTCCTGACCATGAGCGTCTCCACCAGAGATGTCGCTGTCAGTACCTCAATCAATGATAAATATAATGAGTTCCTGTCAGGCGATAGCGGCAATATGGCCGGCTCCATGCCCTTGAATAAATTGGTCAAAGAAGGTGAAAATACAGCCAGCTTCACCCTCACCCCAGTAGGCAGTGGCGATGATCTGCAGCCGGGTTTTCAAGCCAGTTTGGAGATTTCCCTGAAAGGCGAAATCGTCGACACTGAGGCCCCCGGCGAGCGGGTAATATTCAGCCGCACCCTATCTGAAAGTGAAGCGCTATCCCTAAAGGCCGGAACCCCCGTAACCATCACCGAAAATTTTACCATAGAAAAAACCGCCCTCACAGCGATTAAAGAGAGTAGCCAATAGGGAGTAAAACGGCTTCCCTTCCCCGTCATGACGGGGGAGGTGCCGACAGGCGCAAGGGGGCCATCAAAACCAACAAAACTTGATTTCCCATAAGTTTGAAATCTAAATTATGTTGTTGTCAGCCTTTTTAATCCAAAGAGAGAGCCCCCCATGATCAATTTTCACAAGTTCAATTTCCAAAACCCTCTGCGCCATCTCGTCCTATTTTTGATGGCTCTCAGCCTGTCTGCCTGCGCTTCATCAGCGCCCATGCCCTCGGATAAGAGCTTTCTCATGAGTGTTTCCACCAAAGATGTTACCGTGCGCACCGCTATCAATGGCCGCCATGCGCAAGCCCTATCCAATGACAGCAATACGCGCATTAGCACCATGCCCGTTAATGACTATCTCAAACCCGGCAATAATTTTCTGCGATTTCAGATCACCCCTATCGGTAATTTTCAAGAGCCAGATCCCTTTTTCGTCACCCGTTTGGAGATGGCTTTTGAAAGCGATATTGGCACAAGCAATCCAAACCCGCCCCTTGCCTTTTTCACTCGCAGTTTGAGCGAAGAGGAAATCGCCACCCTGAAATCTGGCCGCGCTATTACCATTACCGAACGCTTCACACTGAAATAAAAAGCCAACATGCCCGCCCTTTGCGGGCCGGGCGATCAGCAAAAATAAAACGGGAAAGACAAGTGGCGGGGTGTCTTTCGAGGGGGAACGAGGGGATAAGATAGACACCCCGCCAGACCTCTAGTCGTCAAAAAAGGGCGACCTCGGCCTCACCTCCTATGTGGGGCGCCAAACCCATATGTGAAGGGGTAGCCCCCCCTTCAAAGGTAACTTTTTTGTTAGAGTCCAAAGCCTGTCTTATGGCGCCTTTTGTTTAACGCCAAGATTAAAACTTGCCGCTTCAAGGCGCTCATATTTAAGCCCTAAAACAATAACCGTCCCATCATCAAACAGACGCACAGATGAAGCCTCCCCCTCCTTGGCCTTTACCACTGGCGTCGCTACTAATTTCCAAACGGGCGTGCCGGGGATATTTTTATCCAGCCGATAAATCTTGAAGACAAAAATATCACCCCCGCCAACGCCCTTACCATC
>WFQB01000294.1 GCA_015487305.1 Parvularculaceae bacterium
ATGGCCTTTGGGGGTTTTTTATTGGTTATTTTGGAGAGGAGGGAAGAGGTGATAATTTTTCTTCCAAAGCCTCTGCGCCCTCTATGAAGTTTTTATATTTGTCAAAGCGCATGGTGGCGCCAGTTTTTATAGGGGCGCGGATTTTGGCAGCGCTGAAGGTGCGCACCATGTGATCGCGCTTTTCCGGGGCGAGATGGGTTTTGTCAAATTTGCGCCCGAGCTTTGTAAAAATCTCTGCGCCTTTTTGTTCCGGGTCTTGCTGAAAATCTTCATATTGCGCGATATTGATTTTCACACCCGCATTCTGCCAGCGGATAATCATATTTTCATGAAGGGTGAGATAATCGGCGATAGAGTTTAAATCTGCCGCATAGGAAAAAGCCGTTGGGAAATTATTGCAATAGATTGATAGCATCACTTCGCGCGGGTCGCGGCGCATATGCAGGAATTTTGCGCTTGGGTGGATCTTTTGGATAAGCCCAGCGATATAGGCGTGATGGGGTGTTTTATCGACCACGCAAGAGGCGGTTTTGGCGAGGCGGCGCATGCCGCGGCCATCGCTTGGTTGTAATTGCGGCAATAGGGTTTGTAGTTCCGGGGCGGACTTATCGGCGTCAAATTCCATGGCCCGGAAGAAATAGGGCAGCAAGGCACCGCGCTCGCCCAAAGAGGCGGCATCATCGGCGGCGCATAAGACCGATTGCATGAGTGAGCCACCGGAGCGTGGGGGGCCGATAATATAGATCTGCTCATCCGGGTCGCTTTTTTCTGTTACCGCGTTGAGCTTTTCATAAAGCGCCAAGGCGCGATCAAAGCGGGTTTGTTCTGCGGCCAGATCAAAGCTGACCGGGGACATTTGATTGGCGTGCCGGAATAATTTCCATGCCCGTTCCAAGTCACCCTTATGGTCGAACAGATTGGCAAGGGCGTAAGACAGGGTCTGGCGCTCTATGAGGGGAAGGGCCGATTGTTGGACGAGGTGGGCGGCGATGGTGATATGGCTGTCATCGGCGCTTTTATGATTTTGCAGATAGGCACTTAAAAGCCCCGCATGATTGGGATTTGTCTTTAAGGCTTGCTGTAAAATTTCCCGGTTGTCGTCAAAGCGCCCCTGCCAATGGGCCAGCTTGGCGGCCTCAAGGGCAATTTCTGGATTGTTTGGGTTTTGCTGGTATAGAGGCGAGATAATCGCTTCGGCTTCTTCATAGCGCATGAGGTGAATGAGGAGATTGGCTTTGAGGATTTGCTTGCCTGCCGGATTATCCTGCATGTCGATATAGGCTTCGACCGCTTCAAGGGCGTTTTGGAAATCGCCGACAGAATGCAGGGCTTCGCCTTTGCGATAGAGGAACTCGCCCCCTTGGGGGTGTTGCTGGTGAAGCTGGTCATAAATGGCGGCCGCCTTTGCTCCATGGCCGCTATCTTGGAGGGCTTGGGCAAGGGGTAGCAGGGTGGCCGGAGAGCCGCCTTCAAGTTTGGCGGCTTGGGAAAAGGCGGCAATAGCGTCGCTCATGCGGCCCATGCGTTGCAGGGCGAAGCCGAAATGGAGATGAAAGCGCGGCTCGTCCGGCTCTAGGGATATGGCCTTTTGTAGCATGAGGAGGCCGTCTGAATTGCCGCTAGCCTGCCGGGCGAGGCCGAAAATGGACAGTGCCTCGGCGTCTTCGCTATTGGCCTCAATTAAAGGCTGCAGCAATTTGGCGGCTTTGCCTGCTTTTCCCTGTTGCAAAAGGGTGAGGGCGTTGTCGAGTAGGGCGTCGCGATTTGGGGCGCTCATGAGAAAATCCTTTTTTCTCTTATTGACGAAAAGCCCTGCTTAAGCCAGTTCTGATCTCATGATTTTTACATCCGATAATTGGGCCGGGGTCCATCCGAAAATTTTTACCGCTATGGAGGCGGCCAATAAGGGCCTGCAAGGGGCTTATGGGGCCGATGGGACAAGCGCCAAGGCCGGGGCGCTGTTTGACGAGATTTTTGAGCGCAAGGTGAAAGTGTTTTTTGTCACCACCGGGGGCGCGGCCAATGGTTTGGCCTTGTCGGCGCTGGTGCCGCCCTTTGGGGCGGTGTTGTGCCATGAAGTCTCCCATGTACAGATGGACGAGGCGGGGCTGCCGGAGCTTTATACGGGTGGGGCGAAATTGCTGCCCATGGCCGGGGCCGGGGGCAAAATGACGGTGGCGGCGATTGATGAAGTGATGCGGGTTTATGGCACGCCCATGGTCCATCATGTGCAGCCACGGGCCTTGTCCCTGACGCAAGCAACGGAATATGGCACGGCCTATACGGCAGATGAGATTGGCGCTTTGGCCGAGGCGGCGCGGGGCCATGGCTTGCGGGTGCATATGGATGGGGCGCGCTTTTCCAATGCGGTGGCGCGCCTTGGCTGCAAGCCGGCGGATATAACATGGCGCGCCGGGGTGGATGTTTTGTCCTTTGGGGCGACCAAAAATGGTGCCATGGCCGCCGAAGCGGTGGTGTTTTTTGATGAGACCCTCGCCCATGAATTTGAATGGCGGCAAAAACGCGCCGGGCATTTATGGTCGAAGGCACGGTTTTTGGCGGCGCAATGGGTGGGTTTTTTAGAAGATGATTTATGGCTAGACCTTGCGCGCATGGCCAATGGGCAGGCGCGAAAGCTGGCCGATGGGCTAAAGGCTTTGCCTTCTGTGACGATTGAGCAGGATGTTGATATCAATGAAGTGTTTGTGGCGATGGATGATGCGCTGGCGACACATTTGCGGGCGGCGGGCGGTGCGTTTTATGATTGGGTTTACCCCGGGGATTTATGGCAGGGGCGTTTGCGGCGTTTGGTGACGAGCTATGCGACGAGTGACAAAGAGATAGAAGATTTTATTGCGGTGGCTTCAAAATTATAGGGGGCGTTTTAATCCACTAGAGCACTTTTAGGACAAGTGGACCCTTCGAGACGCCGCTTCGCGGCTCCTCAGGGTGAGGCCGTTTATTCGTCCGGCCCTTCGACTGGCGCTGGGGCGACAAAACAAAAACCTAGAGTCGTTTCGTGATTTCGAAGAAATACAGGAAAAGGCTCTAGGGTTAAGACCCCAACCAATCGCTGCAATTTTGTTTGATGAGGTTTTCTAAAAGGGCGATCATCTCTGTGCTGTCATTGAGGCAGGGGATGAGGGTTAGGTTCTCGCCGCCATTTTCTTTGAAGGTTTCGTTCAAGCCGATGGCGACTTCTTCCAGGGTTTCTATGCAATCGGAGACAAAGGCCGGGGTGATGATGGCGATATTTTTTTTGCCTTC
>WFQB01000295.1 GCA_015487305.1 Parvularculaceae bacterium
ATACCTGCCTGCCGCCGGTGGTGGCGAGTAAAGTGAGAATATCTTTTTTCACCGGATGCCACTGGCTCTCGGGGAGCATCTTGTTTTGGTAAAGCTCAAAAACGGTGTTGTGAATTGTAAGGTGCTGACCGACAAACCATAAAAACTGAAGCTTCTCGTCTCCATCCAGAGCGTCATAGCTTTCCAGCCCGCGCCGTATTACCGAGGCCACCTGTTTGCTGCCAAGAGCTGTGGTATTGATTTGCCCCGTGGCTTCCAGAAACTGATAGCTGGCATTGGCGCGTGCCTGCAAAGTGTTTTGCCGCACTTGTATTGCCAGATAAATTACCGATGGCACCAGAGCGACAACTGCCAGTAATTGCGAAATCAGATAAGCATCATTTAAGGTCAATTTTTCACCCAGTTTGGTTTGGGGTTAGCGAGTTGCGCTTCTATCTCGGCGCGGTGTTTGGCGGCGTTTTGTTTCATGCGCACTTGGCGTTTGGCGAATTCTGGCGCCCCGCGCAAATTATCAAACGGCGGGGTGGTGAAGAAAAGCTCGTCGGCAAATCCCAAATCCAAAAAGCGGTCAATCCATTTAAGGGCCGCGTCCTCGTCGCCTTTGATTAATTGCAATAATATGCCCGCACGCAAATCATTGCCTAAATTATAGTCCCCAGCCGCTTTATCCTTGCCAAAATAGTTTTCCAATTTACCCACTATTATATCCGCATCCGCATCGCCGTTTTCTTTTAATATATAAGCCCTAAAACCATATTGAAGGACGAAAGCTGGGATTACATTGCCCTGCAATAGATTGTTGTCTGCGACATCTTTACGAAAGCCGGGATAAGCCCCCTTTACGTCTCCGCTGACAAATAAAGCAAAGCTCATGCCCACATTATCTGGATTGTCGCGCACCAGCTTCTGAGCTTCCCCCTTTTGCCCGCTCAAGAATAAAGCAAGAGCAATGTCAGACGGCTGTTTTGACACCGTAGAGACCGCGCCGTACATGCCGACAGAAAAATATATATATGCCAGAGCGTTTTGTGAAGTTCTACCCTCAGAATTAAGCGCCAATGCATCCATATACAGGCTATGGGCGGCCGCAAAATCGCCATCTTCGAAAGATAATAAAGCCAACCCTTCTAAGCCAAATGGGCTATCCGGATTCCAGCGCATATTGTCGAGCATGGTCTTCTTGGCGGCCTCTCTGTCACCCACTTGTAATTGTGCATAGCCAAGATTAGAAAGAATAATTGCGGAAAGCGGGTCAAGCGCCTGGGCTTTTTGTATAATGGCCAAGGCCTCTTGGTTGTCAGTCCAGGTTGCGTTGAATTTGCGCAAATAGGCGTCCGCATAGTTCGGATTGGCGGCGATAGCACGGTCGGCGAGCGCAGCCGCCTTTTCATTTTCATTTTCATTTAATGCTAAAAGGACAGCAGAAACCAGGCTTTCGGCGGAATTCGGGGCGAGTTTCAAGGCGCGTTCTACATGGGGTTTGGCGAGGCCTGCGCTCTCGTCTGCCTGCATACCCGTAAAAAACGGCATCAGTAAATAAGTATCCGCGAGACCAGAATAAGCCGGAGCAAATTCCGGGTCGAGGGCGATAACTTGCTTAAAGCCTGCTTCTGCGGCGCGTAATGTATCCGGCCTGCGTTGGTTCATTTGCTGGCGGGCGCGCAAATATAGCTCATAGGCTTCCAGCGAATTTGTGCGCGGGTTTTCCTTGGCCGGGGCAAGTGATAATTTACCTTGAAGCTCCGCTACAATGGCGGCGGCAATTTCGTCTTGTATGGCGAAAATGTTTTCCGCCGTTAGCGGACGGTCATAGGTCTGTGACCACATATGTTGGTCATTGTCGGCATCGATCAATTGCGCCGTAATGCGCAAAGTAGTGCCGGATTTGCGGATAGAGCCTTCCAATATATGCACCACGCCTAACGCCTCGGCGATCTCGCTGGTGCTGGCTTCGCGCTCTTTAAAGGCAAAGGACGATGTGCGCGACGAGACTTTAAGCCCGTCAATGCGCGACAATACATTCAGCAATTCTTCGGAGATACCATTGGCGAAATATTCCTGATCACTAGCAGCAGAAAAATCCTCAAACGGCATAACCGCAATGGATGGTCTTTCATCTGTCTGTGCCTGTTGGGTAATTTCCGGCGTGGCTGATTTTTGCGGCAAAAACCGCCCGCCGATGATTAACGCGCCGACAATGACCAAGCCGCCGAGAATAGCAAAGTCAAGCAGGCGGCCTGTTTTAGGGGTGACGCTTTCGCCCTCTGCCACCGCCTCGGTACGCTTTACCCCTTCCGGTGTCATTTCAAACGCCCAAGCCAGAAGCAATGTGATCGGGAAACCAATGATGAGGGTGATCGCGAAAAAACTATCCACCCAGTCCGGCAGGTTAAGCGCCGGCGTCATCACCGACACAACCTGCATTATTATCCAGCCCACAACAGCATAGACCCCGGCAATGCGGAAAATATTTCTGCGGCGCAGTTCTGTAAATAATTTATTCATCATCAATCACACTTCTAATCATACTTTTAATCACACTCGAAATCATCCTCCCCAACCGCCCGGCATTGCGGCGGAAAGCCGTTTTTGCGCCAATAATCGAGGATGCCGGATTGCTTTATCCCGGCCTTGAAGCTGTCCGACTGGCGATAGTTTTTATAGCCAGCATCCCAAATCTCTTGATTAATCATTATGCGGCTGTAACCCCCTAATCGGATTGCCATATTTTGCCCCTGTCGGGTCTGCAACTCTCCGGCATTTTTAGTGAAGTTTAGAATATCATTTGCCAGTTCAAGATGTGGTCTGTCCGGCTGGCGCAGGGCATCGTATAACTCGCCTTGCCGGCCCCAGCCAAACAACATATTTGGTGAGTTGAACGCCAACAGCAAGGCCATCTCCTCCCCCTGACGAACAAGCGGCCCTGTGGGTGGATAACCTATCAGTACCAAGC
>WFQB01000296.1 GCA_015487305.1 Parvularculaceae bacterium
ACTCTAGGGTCAGGCCCCATAAACAGGATGGAAATGGTATGAATCAATTTGCCTTCCTGTAAGGCGCGAGCCCGCCGATAACCTCGCCGGTTTTCAAGGGCTCGCAACGCAGCAGGGAGGCAAATGGATCATATCCGAAGGACGTCAAAGCTGCTGCAATCTGCCGCGTCAAAGCGCTCAAATGGGCACAAAGCCCATTTTTCGCACTTTTCCTCGCATATTTTTGCAGCTTTGACGCCATTTCAACCCTGTTTATGGGTCCTGACCCTAAGGGGCGATGCTGTCATGGCATCGCCCTTTTGTTACATCTTTCCTTTGAGGTATCATGACCACGACCAGCTATAAACGCGTCTTTGCCCTTGCCATTCCGGCGAGCCTTGCCGCTTTGATCACGCCGCTTTTGGGGTTGGTGGATTCAGCCGTGCTTGGTCTGTCGCCGCGCCCACTGGATATTGGCGCAGTTGGTTTGGCCGGATCGATTTATTCTCTTCTTTACTGGACTTTCGGATTTTTACGGATGTCGGCAGCGGGGCTAACCGCGCAAGCCCATGGGGCCGATGACAAACAGCTTATCCGGCGCATATTGGGGCAGTCGGTTATTTTCGGCTTTGCCGTTGGTCTTGCCCTTGTCGCTTTGCAAGCCCCCATCGGCGAGGCTTTGTTCTGGGTGTTTACCCGCGATTCTGATCTGTCGCTGGAAACAGAAGCGGCAGCGCGCAGTTATTTTTTCATTCGCATCTGGTCAGCGCCATTTGCCATAGCCACTTTTGGCCTGTTTGGCTGGATGACAGCCCGCGGGGCAACCGGTCTGTTGCTTGCGGTCACCGCTGGCATGACCTTGCTGAACGCCGGGCTTGATGCGCTGTTTGTTTTGAAATTTGGTTTAGGCGCGGCGGGCGTTGCCATCGGCACTGTTATTGCCGAAGCCCTTGGCTTTGTCGCCGCCCTTGGCGGGGTTGCATTTCTATTACACAAAGAAGGCAGCATTAAAAATTTCTGGCCTGCTTTGACCGAGTTCTGGCGTCCTCGCGCCTATCGCGCTCTTATTGCCGTTAATGGCGATATCTTTCTGCGCTCTATCTTACTGTCCATCGCCTTTGCCTATTTCGTCCAGCGTGGCAGCCTGTTTGGGGATGTGACCCTCGCCGCCAATCAGGTCTTGATGCAGCTTGTTCTGGTAACGGGGCTGGCTCTTGATGGCGCCGCCATTGCCGCCGAAACGCTGGTCGGGCAGGCCATTGGGCAAAAGGAAAAACAAAAGCGCCTCGTCCTCTATCGCGTGGCTGTGCGGCGCACTTCTATTGTTGCCGGCGCTGGCGCGCTTGGCTTTACGCTTCTTTTTTGGCTGGCCGGTCCGCCATTGGTTACGCTCATCGCCCGCGACCCCGAGATAAGCACTCACGCCATGACCTTCATGCCATGGGCAATTATCAGCCCACTGATTGTTGTCACCTGCTTTCAACTGGATGGTATTTTTATTGGCGCAACAAAATTTCGCGCCATGCGCAATTCCATGTTCCTGTCAGGTCTGATTTTTGCCATCTCCAGCGTCAGCTTCATCCATCTATGGGGCAATCACGGGTTATGGCTAAGCTTCTGGCTGTTTATGCTCGCCCGCGCCGTAACATTGGGCGTGCAATTGCCAAGTATAGGCAAGGGCTTAGCAAAAATTGTGAGTGTTTAATCAAGACTATAAAGGCGCCGATGGTACAGCCAAAAAACTTGGTCCCTTTTATGTCCGCGACATACCCCTTGCCGCGGCGCAAAGCGATCCGGATATTTCTTGTCGTAAAACCTATCAAGCTCCTATCGGGTCGGGTCAAAAAGATGATATGAGGCGCGTTGCAACGGGCTACCAATGCACCCCGAAATCGCAAATGAAAAACCCTTATCAAGGGTCCAAAAGCGCCGCCCGCTTTCATCTTTAAAATTCTCTCGCCAAACAAAGCTTGCCTGTTTTTAAGCCTTAACTGCCGTCCGGTCTTGTTTGCTTTTAGGCCGGACTGCCGTCCGGCCGGGGCCTCCAAAGCACGGGAATATAAATCAAACAATAAAGGGCAAAACTGGC
>WFQB01000297.1 GCA_015487305.1 Parvularculaceae bacterium
CGGCGCCATTGCAATGGGGGCCTGCACAATAGACGACAAATAATATATCCGCTGGCCATTCCGCCATTTTCTCGGCTGTCATCGCGTCTCTGGTGAGACAGATTGCTCCGGGCACATGGCGTCGGGAAAATGCCTTGGCACCGCGCACATCAATTAAAACAAAATCTTGATTTCCAGCTTTCATGCTTTCGTGAACATCCCAACAATCGGTCTCAAGGCTGAGCTTGGCCGCATAATGCTGGCGGGCAATCTCACTGTGGGCGGGTTGCGTCTGTGTTACATGGCTATTTGATGGGCTGGTCACGGGGGGCACCCTCCTTTGTTTCTATTCGCCCCTTTTATAAAGCCCCTGCCTATTGTCTGCCATTGGCGGATATGCCAGTATTCAGTAATATTATGCCATTTCAAAGGGGTGGAATATGCCCAACAGGCCAAAAGTTGCGATTCTTGCTTATGACGGGCTGAGCCTGTTTGAATTTGCCATCGCGACCGAGATTTTCGCTCTGCCCCGACCTGAATGTGGGCCCGATTGGTATAAATCTATCATCTGCGCCGGCGAAGCGGGGCCTTTGCGTGCGCAAAATGGTTTGAGTGTTCACACAGAACATTCTCTAGACGAGCTTGACGCTGTCGATCTGATCATCATTCCCGGATGGAGGGCGATTGATGCAAAAGTGCCTGACAGATTGGTGAAAGCCCTAAAGTCGGCCCATGACAATGGTACCCGCATAGCCAGTATCTGCTCTGGCGTTGCCGTTCTTGCGGCAACCGGTCTGCTGAATGGCAAAACGGCCACCACCCATTGGCGCTATATTGACTATATGCGTAATCAGTTTTCTGAAATTAAGTTCGATGAATCTGTTCTCTATGTGGATAATGGGTCTATATTGACCGCTGCCGGTAGTGCCGCCGGGATTGATTTATGTTTGCATATTGTCAGGCAGGATTTTGGTGCAGCTATTGCTAATAAGGTTGCCCGGCGCCTGATCATGTCGCCTCACCGCGAAGGGGGGCAGGCTCAATTTATCGAATCTCCCTTGAAATCTACGACCGCCGGTCAGCCTTTAGGGCCGTTTTTGCAATGGCTTGAACAAAATATCGCCGACCCGCACACCATCCGCTCTATGGCCAGACAGGTTACTATGAGCGAGCGCAGCTTCCAGCGAAAGTTTCAGGCGATGACTGGAAAAGCCCCTACGGAATGGATAATTTCTGCACGGATAAGAAAGGCGCGGGATTTATTGGATACAACCAATTTGCCACTCGCTGCGATAAGCCAGACCGCCGGATTTGGTGCGGTGGAAACCATGCGCCATCATTTCAGGACACATCTGGGTATGAGCCCCAGCCAATATCGAAAGAATTTTGCCCACCGCCGCCAAAGCCATGCAGATTGAAATATGACGGGACAGTAAATAGAATTGCTGCCTATCAATCGGCCTTGACCCATTCCTGCGCTTCATCCAGCGCGCCTTCTTTGCGGGCGTCAAAGAAACGCACTTTGGCACGGGTGAATGGTTTGATAAACATCGCCAGGCCTTTTTCCCAATCCTTGTCACCGACAATGGCAAAGCGTTCAAGGTCGTTAAAATGCTTGATGCCAAATTTAGTATCTTCCCAACAGGCGCCTGCCGTCCAGCCATGGAAGTCACCCAAAACCATGAGCATGCGCAGCTTGCCATATTTTTTGATGCGGTCTTCAAGTTCTGGCACAAAGATTTCATAATCTTCCTTTTCCAATTTGCCAGTCACTTTCATATAGACGGTGTTGCCCTCACCCAGCATTTCAAATTCTTTAAAACTGATAGTCATGAGTTTCGCTCCTTACCTTTAGAAGTCAGCGCAACGCCATTGGTGAATAAGTCTCAATACCATTTTTAAAAGTCAGGCGATGACGCCTTAACGTCTCTTAGGTAAGCACTTCACGCATGAGTAATAGGGCCGTGAAAATTAAATATAGGGAAAATATCCGGTTTAATAATTTTTGTGGTAGAGCATGGGCTGTTTTGGCCCCTATTGGGGCGGTGATGAAGGTCATCAATGCAATTAAAACAAAGCCGGGTATGTTTACAAACCCCATGGAAAAAGGTGGCAATCCTTCAGCGTCCCGCCCGGCTAGCCCCATTGCGATGGTGCCGGGCAGCGCAATGGCAACCCCGAAACCGGACGCTGTTGCCACGGCCTGATGGATGGTTTTTCTGTAGGCGGTCAAAACAACAACCCCCATCACCCCGCCGCCAATACCCATCAGGCTGGACAATGTTCCTATCAGGCTGGCAAGAGTGATGGGAATAATGCCTTTGGGCGGTGGGCCTGCTGCAATTTCTTGTTTTTTCGATTGATCGGATATTGGGAAAAACAGTTTTTGCAATCCGATAATGGCGGCACCAATGGCAAAAATTGCAATCATCCAATCGGCATCTACATAGCGCGCAAGACTGCCGCCAAAAATTGCGCCAACAGCAATCCAAGGCGCCCATACACGCAAAAAATCAAAGTCAACGGCCCCTTTTCTACTATGGGCGCTTAAAGAGCGCAGCGAGGTGACAATAATGGTCGCCAGAGAGGTTGCAACCGCGACCTTGATCCGCACAATATCGGCTATATCGAAAAATCCAAACGCGAAATATAAGGCCGGCACAATAACAATACCGCCACCAATTCCAAAGAGCCCGCCCAAAAAGCCTGCAAAAAGACCAGCCGTTAAAATAGCAATGAGGAGTGGTAGCAATTCCATCAGGCGGCTTGATCCAATATTTCTTGTGGCATTTCATCCAAGGCTTTTTGTAATAGACTGGGTTTGGCTTCGGGTTTTGTCGCTTCAATAGTTAGAATTTGTCGCCAGCGTCTTGCGCCCGGGCAGCCATGAAACAGTCCCAGCATATGTCTTGTGACATTATGAACCTTCACGCCTTTTGGTAATTCCTGCTCAAGATAATTCTGCATGGCGCTAACAATTTGTCGACGCGTTACCGGGGGCGCCGATAGGCCAAAAATTTCCTTATCAACCTGCGATAATATCCATGGCGTCTCATAGGCCGCTCGTCCCATCATCACACCATCGACCTTTGCTAGATGGTCATGACAGTCGGCCATGGTGGTGATGCCGCCATTGATGATTATTTCAAGTTTTGGAAATCTATCTTTCATGGCATGGACAAGGCCATAATCCAGCGGGGGAATGGTGCGGTTTTCCTTGGGGCTTAGCCCTTCGAGCCAGGCTTTGCGCGCATGGATGATAAAAGTCGTTGCCCCGCCTTGGGCCACACGCTCTATGAAGTCTGGTAAAACCTGTGAGGGGATTTGTTGATCCACACCGATACGACATTTGACCGTAACCGGGCATGACACCGCTTGGCGCATTGCGGTTATGCAATCGCGCACCAAATCCGGATCCTGCATCAGGCAGGCGCCAAATGCGCCCGATTGCACCCGATCAGACGGGCAGCCAATATTGAGATTAATGGCATCATAGCCAAATTTCTCGCCAATAAGGGCGGCTTTGGCGAGCTTTGCCGGATCACTGCCACCCAATTGCAGGACATTAGGGTGTTCGCTGGCATCAAATCCCAAGAGATATTCGCGATCACCGTGGATAATCGCATCGGCAACAATCATCTCCGTATAGAGCACAGCCCTTTTCGTCAGCAATCGGTGAAAGAACCGACAATGACGGTCCGTCCAGTCAATCATAGGGGCAACGGAAAATTTGGCGGGTAAGGCTGTCATGGGCAGGTCTTATAAGACAAACCGAATATAATTTCCATGCCTTTTGCAGGGCCGTTGGCTATTGGTATTAGGGGTGTTGATAGGTATATATTGCCGTCTATTATCAATCCTTTTTGAAAGCAGATTAGTTTTGAACAAGAGCAAGCCCTACTCCCCTGCTTTGCAAAAAAGACTACAAGAGGTTAGGTCTTTAATTTTATTATTGGCACAGCAAAATCCTAAATTTGGTGAAATCGAAGAAAGCACCAAATGGGGGCA
>WFQB01000298.1 GCA_015487305.1 Parvularculaceae bacterium
AAAGTGCCGCCTATGCCTTGCGCCGATCCTTTGCGAATCCAGTCGGACAATTTTTCCAAAGGCTGATAAAAATCGCCGAGATAAACCGCTTGCACTTTTTGTCGGGTTTGCGGCAAGGGCGGTGGGTTTTTGCCGGTATTTTCTTCGCGCTGAATAAGGCGTGTGACAAAACGTTGCGGGGCATCGCGACCACTAAGGGGAGGCCCGCCATGTTTTTCATCCAACAGGCCAATGCGCTCACCGGCGCGATTTAAAAGGATGGCAAGAGCGGCGGCGATTAGCTCAGCGCGCTGCTGCTTTTCCGGCAGGGCGTCATCATAGCGAAAATCAAAGCCATTGCCGCAGGCTGTCCAGATATAAACAATATCGGCAGATTCCCATTCGGTTTGGCGGATATAAAGCCTTGACGGGGAGCGCGCCGATTGTCGCCAATCAATCATTTTGCGGTCATCGCTGACATCATAGGGGCGATATTGCCAGAAGCTCTCCCCGGGACCAGCGCGATGGCGACCATGAAGGCCCAGCATCAGTGTGCCTGCGATTTTTTCTGCCGCAAGCAACAGGGCCGGCAGACGCGCTGCCTCCTGCTCGCCTTTGGCTTGCAGATAAAGCGCTTGTTGCGAAGGATTTATCGAAGAAGGAGGGGCCATGATCGGCTAGTTTTTCTCCAGCAGGCTGGTGATGAGGCTGTCCGTGGTGTGGCCTTCAGCGCGAGCGGTAAAGGTCAAAGCCATACGATGGCGCAATACTGGTAGCGCCAAGGCTTCCACATCTTCCATGCTCGGTGCGGGGCGGCCATCGATTAGCGCGCGGGCGCGAACGCATAAAGAAAGCGCCTGGGTTGCTCGCGGCCCCGGTCCCCAGGCAATTAGCGCGGTTTCATCATTATCAACAATGCCCGGTCGCGCTGAGCGCACCAGCGACAGGATTCTATCCACCAATGCCTCACCGATGGGCATTTTACGAACGAAATTTTGCACCTCGCGCAAATCATCGCCGTTCATCACCGCAGAAACTTTATGATTGTCGCTGCCGGTGGTTGCCGCCAGCATCCGTCGCTCGGCCGCTTCGCTGGGGTAATCGACATTGATCTGCATTAAGAAGCGATCAAGCTGTGCTTCCGGCAGGGGATAGGTGCCTTCTTGTTCAATCGGGTTTTGGGTGGCCAGAACATGAAAGGGCTCCGGCAAATCGCGGCGCTCTCCGGCAATCGTCACATGATGCTCTTGCATGGCTTGCAACAGAGCTGACTGGGTGCGCGGGCTGGCGCGATTAATTTCGTCGGCCATCAATAATTGACAAAATACCGGCCCCGGTAAAAAGCGAAAAGAACGCTTGCCATCGCTGGCTTCTTCAAGAACCTCCGCACCAAGAATATCTGCGGGCATCAGATCGGGCGTAAACTGGATGCGCCGCTCGGACAGACCAAGCACTGTGGCGATGGTTTCCACCAACAAGGTTTTGGCCAGCCCCGGTGCCCCCACCAGCAGGCCATGCCCACCAGCCGCCAAAGTGGTTAAGCTTTGGTCAATCACGTCTTCTTGGCCAAAGACTACCTCGCCAAGGGTAGAGCGGGCTTTGCGCATATTGACACTTAATCGCTCAAATTTGGCCAATAAATCGGATGTTTGTTGTTGTGTGCTCATCTTGTTTTAAACCTGTTGCTTTTGTGATGCCCTCTGGAAGGCCCTGTAATCAGTTGTAAAATCAGTCCTTTTTCACCTCATTAGGGCGATTTGACAATTACCAAGGGGCATTTTCACGATATTATGGACGAAGAGTCATTGTTTGGGATTGAATGTTAACAAATATCCCTTCAAATTGGAGGTCTTAGACACTGTCCAATCCATGGGACAGGGGTATTTAATGCGTAACGCAGGGGACATTCATGACGGTTGAGAATTCCAAACTAACCCTATGGGGTTTTATCAAAGGGCTGTTCAAGGTCATTATCGGCCTTTCTCTCTTCTTACAATCCATGCTGTTTTTGATCATTCTATTGGCCTTTACCGGCCTGTTGATCAGTGTCAATGAGCAGATGGCCGGGGATAACCCTGCTGCCATGGCCGAAGTGCCGGACGGGGCAGCGCTGGTCCTTAATCCCAATGGTGTTCTGGTAGAGCAAGCCGCAGAAGTAGACCCTTTTGACGAGGCTTTGCGTGAGGCCTATGGCGCGTCCACCCCCAGCGAGCAATCGGTCCATGACATTGTCGCGGTTATCGACAAGGCAGCCGATGATGAGCGCATCAAGCTTTTGGTGCTCGACCTTGGTGGGCTGATTGTGCCGTCAATCTATGCCAGTAAAATGGATTTGGTAGCCGATGCTGTCGATCGCTTCAAGGAAAGTGGCAAAGAAGTTGTCGCTGTTGGTGATTTTTACAGTCAGGAGCAATATTATATTGCGTCTCGTGCCGACAAAATCCTGATGAATGATCAGGGCAATCTTTTCATAATCGGCTATGGTTCTTACCGCACCTATTACAAAGAGCTGCTCGAAAAATTGAAAATCACCAGCCATGTGTTCCGGGTTGGCAAATATAAATCAGCTCTGGAGCCTGTGCTTCGCAATGATATGTCACCGGAAGCCAAGCAGGCCAATCTTGAATTTCTGGGTGTGCTTTGGAGAAATTATGTTGATAGCGTTGAACAGGCCCGTGGTCTCAATCAGGGCGATGTCGCGGCTTATGTGAATAATATGCCAGAGCTCATCAAGGCCGCTGGTGGTGATATGGCCAAAGCGGCTGTTGATGCCGGTCTGATTGACGAGCTGATGGCGCGTCAGGATCAGATAGATTACATCACTGATATTGTTGGCAAGGATGAGGATGATAAAAGCTTTCTCCAAATCAGCTATAAAGGCTATCTGACAACGGTTGAAGAGTCAGAAGATCGCGAAGAAGTGCCAAATGTGGCCGTTATCACCGCCGCAGGAACAATCATTGATGGCGATCAGCCCGTGGGTGTTGCCGGTGGCGACACGATTGCCCGCATGTTGAAAAAGGCGCGCGAAGATGAGGATATCAAAGCGGTTGTGCTGCGGGTGGATAGCCCGGGCGGTTCGGCTTTTGCGTCTGAAATTATTCGCTCTGAAGTTCTCAAATTAAAAGAAGCCGAAAAGCCGGTAGTAATCTCCATGGGATCGTTGGCAGCTTCCGGCGGTTATTGGATTTCTGCCAATGCTGATGAGATTTGGGCGGCACCAACAACGGTGACCGGCTCGATTGGTATTTTTGGCTATATGCAGACCTTTGAAAATGCGGCGCAATGGGCCGGGGTCTATACCGATGGTGTTGGTACCACGCAAATGGCTCCGATCATGGGTGCTGGCATTGGTGCTTTGCCAGAAAATTTTGCCGAAGTTATTCAAGCCTCGATTGAAAACGGCTATGAACGTTTCCTAGCCATTGTCTCAGAAGGCCGTGGCATGGAGCGCGATGCGGTTCATGAAATTGCCCAAGGGCGTGTCTGGATTGGCGAAAAAGCTCTGGAGCTTGGCCTTGTGGATAAGCTTGGCACTTTGGATGATGCGGTTCTGGCAGCAGCGACGCTGGCGGGTATCGAAGAAGATTTCGACCAAGTTACGGTAGAAGAAACCAAGACCCGGTTTGAAAAATTCATTGAAAATCTCCAAGGCGCTTCCATGCGCGCAGGCTTGATTAAATTTGAACAAACGCCGCTCTTTGCTTCAGCCGATAGCTTTGTGGGCCAATCCAGTATTGAGCGCGTGGTGCGTGGTCTGGAAGCACAGATTGAGTTTGAAAACAGCTTTAATGACCCAATGGCGATGTATGTTCGTTGCCTTGAATGTTCCCCACGATAATTTTATCTTGATGATCAAATTAGCTGCCGCCTCTTGTTTTCAAGGGGCGGCAGCTTCACATTATGGCCATGGAAAATTTATTAAAGCTTGCCGGGGCGCTTGGTGATAATGCTTTGACGGCGCCCTTGCCACCGGTTGAAAAATGGAATCCGGACCATTGCGGGGCTATGGATTTGGTTATCCGCCGTGATGGTTTGTGGGTGCATGAAAAAACACCGATTGGACGCCCAAAATTAGTGCAGCTTTTTGCCCGTATTTTGCGCCGGGATGGGGAAGATTATTTTCTCGTTACCCCGGTTGAGAAAATTGAAATCATAGTCGAAGACGTACCTTTTATAATCACTCTTGTAGAAGCTGAAGGTGAGGGCGAGAGGCAAAACATTATGGTGCAGACCAATCTTGGTGAGTGCTTTACCATTGGCCCCGAGCATCCGATTGAATTTCGCGATTATCGCCCCGAAGGCGCAAACAGTTCAACACCAGCGCCCTATGTAACCGTGCGGCGCAATTTGCAGGCGCGGTTTTCTCGTAACGCTTGGTATGATTTGGCAGCTCTGGCCAAAAGCGATAAGCAAGAAGGCTCTATAGGGGTTTGGAGTGAAGGTGTGTTTTATCCTTTGCCGGTTTGAGCTATGAAGGCCGCAAAGAAAGAAAAACAATAATGGATAAGATTTTGCAAAATTCGGTTATTGACCCATCTCCCTTACCCGGTAATTGGCAGGCGATATTAAAGTGCGGTCTTGCAAGCCCTACTTTGCCAAGCCCGCGACGTCTGTTTGAAGAGTTAAACCCCCATGCAGAAGGCACGCCCTTTATGGAGCAGCGCCGACAGCGGCCACAAAAACCGGCAGCAATTTTAATGCCGATTATTGAGCGCGAAAGCGCCGCGACGCCATCGGTCGTTTTTATGTTACGCGCTTCGGGCATGCCGTCCCATCCCGGTCAGATCAGCTTTCCTGGTGGCAAGGTTCATGCGGGCGATGAAAACCGTCTGGCCACGGCCTTGCGTGAAAGCGAAGAAGAAATTGGTGTGCCGCGTGAGAAGGTCAATGTGCTTGGCATATTGGGGGAGCATTTTGGCGGACAGGGCTATCGGGTGACGCCGGTTGTTGGGGTCGTGCCGGAAAGCGTGCCGTTAAAACCATGCCAACGCGAGGTTGAGACTTTATTTGAAGTGCCATTATCGCATTTGCTGGATTTGAAAAATCATAAACCCGAGGCCCATGAATTTAATGGCACGGATTATACAATGTTTGCGGTACATTTTGACCAATGGCATATTTGGGGCCTGACCGCCGGCATGATCCATACATTGGCTTTGGCTTGGGCTGAGGGTCTGGCGCTTATGGGCCAAAAGTGAGGCCAAAAATGAGGATGATTTGTGGCTGACTTTGTTCCCATAGCAGATGGCATGAAACAAAACTTTGCCTGGGCCTCACATCCGGTGTGCCAAAAATTGCGGGCGGCTTTTGCAGGGGCTGAATTGCGCTTTGTTGGCGGCGTGGTCCGCGATAGTTTGCGGGGGCAGCCGCCCAAGGTGGAAGCGGGGGAAGACTTTGATCTGGCGGTAGATTTATTGCCCGAAGAAACCATGCAAGTTTTGCGCGAGGCCCATATTCGCGCCATCCCCACGGGATTTGATCACGGTACGATAACAGCAGTGATTGAAAGTGTGTTATTTGAAATAACCAGCCTGCGCGCCGATATCACAACCGATGGTCGCCATGCGGAAGTTGCCTTTGGCAAGGATTGGACTGTTGACGGGCTTAGGCGCGATTTTACCATTAATGCGATCTATCTCACCATGGATGGAGAGCTGTGGGACCCAACCGGAGGGGTGAGGGATATAGAGGCGGGACGGGTGCGTTTTATCGGGGACGCCAATGGGCGTTTGATAGAAGATTATTTGCGCATTTTACGGTTTTATCGCTTCTCGGCGCATTTTGCCAAAGAGGTCGATAGTGATGGCCGCGCTGCTTGTAAGCGCCATGCCAAGGCTTTATCGCAGATCGCTTCTGAGCGCATTGCGGTTGAATTAAAAAAGCTTTCTGCTGCAAAATCTGCCCCAAAGATTGTTTCCATGATGGCTGAAGATGATGTGCTGGTGGAGGTTTATGAACAGCCCGCCAATCTCTCCATCTTGGATAAGCTTTATCAGTTTATCGCTCCTGATTTTGAAACTTTTCTGGTGGCGCTATGGCCGGAAGATTTAAAAGCGCTGGCATCGCGCCTGCGCCTTTCTCGCAAAAGCTTTTCCACAATGGTAGCGATAAAAAGAGCAATGGCGTTGAAAGATAAGATAGATGAAAAAGCAGCCAAAGAAATGCTCTATCGCTTTGGGGGGCGGATCTTTCAAGCCGCTATTGCCTTGCGGGCGGTAGAAGAGGAGGCTTTGGCCAAGCATTTGCCGGATCTGTTGGCCTTGCCAAAAATCTGGCAAGCACCAGACTTCCCCATCAATGGGACGCGCTTAGAAAAAGCAGGGCTAAAGCCCGGCCCGGCCATGGGTCGCGCCTTGCGGCGAGCCGAAAGCTTATGGATTGAACAGGATTATCCCGTTGACGAGGAAGCCCTGCGATCAATCATCGGCCAAATTGTCGCGGGACCGTAAAGGACGCAAATCTGCCTTGCGGCTCAGCAAAGCAAAGGGAGACCAGCTAAAGGCTTTGACAATCTGACTAATCTTTATTTTGCGTTGGCGTTGAATATCACCGCGATCGCGCCATGCTTGTGGGGAAGCAAAAAAACCATCCCGTAGTCCGCGCCAAAACGCCCCGCCAATACCAAGGCTGATACTGCGCAGGCCAAATAGGATATTGGCGGTAAAATGTATTGGTAGCAACAGCCAGAATAAAAGTCCGGGCATGTCCTTGATGAAAGTGCGCACGCGGTTTCTGGTGCCGTGATAGACGGCAAAATCACTGCGCCGCCCAGTAGATGCGGAGCCTTCATGCAAGACCCGCGCTTGTGGCACCAAAGCGGTGCGACCACCTTGAAGGCGCAAACGAAAGCCAAAATCCACATCCTCGTGATAGCAAAAAAAGCTTTCATCAAATCCGCCAAGGTCGAGAAAGCGGGCTTTACGATATAGAGCCGCCGCTGCGCATGGGGCAAAACATTCTTGCATTTGGGACGGGATTTGCGTGATTGAGTGGCCATAGCCACCACGCCAGGCAATGCCACTTATATGATAGATATCCCCTAGGCCATCCAGGAGCTCAGGATTTTGCGCATCAATTTGTACTGATCCAAAAGCATCATAATCGGGCAGGAGGCTGGCCGCGTGGACCAGAGCGGAGAGCCAATCTGCGGTGGGATAGGCGTCAGGGTTTAGCAAAACCAGCAAATCGCCTTTTGCCTTTTGGGCGGCAAAATTGACCCCCGCAGCAAAGCCGGTATTTTCATCCCGTTTAAAGGCTTGCACCGCAATGCCCAGATCGTGCAATGGGGTAAAATGCTCTGGGTTAGCGCTCCCATCTCGCGAATCATTGTCGACAATGATCAGTTCCCAATCCTTAAACTCTTGCGCGGCCAATGACTTAACGCATTGCGGCAGGGTTTTGGCGGCGTTCCATGTAACAATGATGAGGCTGACAAATGGCATGGGGTGGTTCTAATCGGTTTTGCTGGCAAAAACGAGCATTCATATGTGATGCTTCATTGCCTAAAAGCTAAGCTTGCGGCAAGATACCTCCCGTATATTTCGATTTTTTGCAATAGGAATGGATATCCATGGAAGGTTTGATGATGCACACCCCCCTAACAATTAAGGGGATTTTGAAGATTGCGGTCAACAATTACGCCAATCAGGAGATTGTCACTAAATTGGTGGAGGGGGGCATTCACCGCTATAGCTTTAAGGATGCAGAAAAACGCATGGCAAAGCTGGCCCATGCGCTGGTTCGTATGGGCGTAAAGCCGGGCGATCGCATCGGGGTGATGGGGTGGAATACCCATCGTCAATTGGAGCTATATTATGCTCTCGGATGCATTGGCGCTATCTGCCACACCATTAACCCGCGTTTGGGGGCGGAAAATGCCGCTTTTGTTATCAATCATGCCGAAGACAAATTTGTCTTTTATGATTTGACTTTTGCGCCCCTGATTGAAGCCATAGCGCCTCACCTCAAATCGGTTAAGGGCTATGTGGTTTTGACCGACAAGGCGAATGCACCAAAATCACCGATCAATCCGGCGGTTTATGAAACCCTTCTGGCCAAAGAAAAAGATAGCTATGATTGGCCAGACCTTGATGAGAATACAGCCTGCTCCATGTGTTATACGTCCGGCACCACCGGCCAGCCAAAAGGCGTGTTATATTCCCATCGGGCGATTGTGTTGCAGGCCATGGTCACCTGTCTGCCAGCGTCTTTTGGTTGCACCCATGAAGACACTTTATTGCCAGTTGTGCCAATGTTTCATGTTAATGCATGGAACGCGCCCTATGCAGCCTTGCTGATCGGGGCCAAGCTGGTGCTTCCCGGTCCGGGCATGGATGGGGAGAGCCTTTATACTTTAATCGAAGATGAAAAAGTGACTTATTCGCTTGGGGTACCAACTATCTGGCTTGGGCTGCTGGCTTATCTCGAAGAAAACAACAAAACTTTCTCAACCATGAAATATACTTTGGTTGGCGGCTCGGCACTATCTGAAGCAATTATTCGCGGCTTTGAGAAATATGGGGTGCGGGTGCGCCAAGGTTGGGGCATGACGGAAATGTCACCGACAGGTACGGTCAATGCCGAAGACCCCGGCTTTTATGATTTGCCAATAGAAGAGCGTATCCCGATACAATTAAAGCAAGGGCGTGCTTTGCCATTTATTGATATGCGGATTATGAGCGAAGACGGTAAAGAGCTGCCTTGGGATGGTGTCTCCAGCGGGCATTTGCAGGTGCGCGGCCCTTGGGTCATTAGCGATTATTATAATTCCGATAAGCCAACCCTGACCGAGGATGGATGGTTTGATACGGGCGATGTTTCGGTCATTCACCCTGATGGCCGCATGCAAATTACCGACCGGGCCAAAGATGTTATCAAATCTGGCGGTGAGTGGATATCAACACTGGATATTGAAAATGCAGCTTTAATGTTTCCAGCAGTTGCGCAAGCGGCGGCCATTGGCGTGCATCATCCAAAATGGCAGGAGCGGCCATTATTGATTGTTGCTCTTAAAAAAGGCGCAAGCGCTGAACCTGAAGAAATTAGGCAATTTGTCTGTGAACGTCTGCCAAAAATTTCTCATCCTGATGCCGTCGAGATCATTGATGAAATTCCGATTGGGGCTACAGGCAAAGTGTTGAAAACAAAATTGCGTGAAATGTTCAAGGATTATGTTTTGCCAAGCCTTGCAGATAAGGCCGCATCAAAAAGCAATGCTGGCGAAAAGAAGAGCTTGCTAAAATCCCTGTTTGGCAAGAAATAGTAGCGCAGAAGTAAGTAACGTTTAAGTAAGGTTACTGGCACTTAAGGTTGATAGAGGCGACAAGACATGTTTTGTCGCCTTTTTCTTATGATGGCCCGCAAATGTGAAGAAGATTGGTGCCGTTTTGCTTGTTTAAGTGCACGATTTCGGCCAGTATATTACGGCGTTGGACACGGGTTTGCCGTAAAGGAATCTAGGAAATATGACGAGAGTTTTTGAATCACTTTTGGTTTTTACCGATGAAAATCAGGATCTTTACGCGGGGCTTCTTTCCAATAATGTTGGGAATTCATTCTCTGACCCGCTTCTGAGCCCTTATTTTAATGAAGTATTTGGTGGTGATAAAGGGTTGAGCGCCCCGCATATTCTTCCGGCTTGGACGGCTGATGATTATGGCTTGGCAGCGCCGGGAAGTGGCTGGGAGGATCCGCAATTTTTCGATAATGCGGGGGACCGCGGACAAGGCGTGCAAGCCAATGGTAAAATTTCCTTTACGATTGAGCAAGCGGCCGCACAATTAACCCGGTCCGGGGCAAATTGGGGGGGCAGCGGCATTGTGGTTAGTTATGCCTATCGCTCAACCGAACCAGCAACCATGCCCAGTGATACGGCAGGGTTTACGCGGTTTAATGTGACGCAAATTGAGCAGACAGAATTGTCGCTGCAGTCCTGGGCCGATGTAGCTAATATTACCTTTACCCGTGTGGGCACCGGCACATCAGGCGAGGGGGCCTTTTCCAATTCGGCAACCATGTTGTTTGCCAATTATTCTTCTGGTTCCGACGGCGCGGCTGCCTTTGCTTATTTTCCGGGCAATGCAGGTTTTTCAGCGAGTTCCGGTGACAGTTGGTATAATTCGACCCTGTCTTATAATGCGGCTCCGGCACTTGGTAATTATGGTCGTCAGGTTCTGCTGCATGAAATTGGTCATGCCATCGGGATTTCTCATCCGGGCGCCTATAATGCGGGTAGTGGTGGCACCATCACTTATGGTGACAATGCGGAATATTATGAGGACAGCCGCATGTATACGCTCATGTCCTATTTCGGCTCTTCCAACACTGGCGGCAATCTGCCGGCCTTTGGTTCGGCGCCAATGCTGGATGATATCGCTGCTGCGCAACGCCTTTACGGGGCCAATATGTCAACGCGTTCTGGTGATACGGTTTATGGTTTTAACGATAATACGGGCCGTGATTTTTATGCGGCTAGCGCTCTTAGTGTTCCGGTTTTTGCTGTGTGGGATGGGGGAGGTTTCGACACGCTTGATTTTTCCGGCTATCTTGTCGATCAGGTCATAGATTTGGGCGAGGGGAATTTTTCCAATGTTGGCGGGTCCTTAGGCAATGTGTCTATTGCCCTTGGAGCGATTATTGAAAAAGCCATTGGCGGTGCCGGGAATGATATTCTCTATGCCGGATATGCTGCAACGACAACGTCTTATGCGCGCAGTTATATTGGCTATTCTTCTACAGCAAATATATTGGTGAAAGATCAGGCAACAACGAATTTTGATATTGCTAATGCAGTTAATATTGATGGTTTTTTTACATTGGCGGAAAATCTTTTGGTCGAAAACGCCACAACCATTCCCCATGCTGAGATTCAAGCCGTGGCCCATGGTGGCTTAGAATATTACAGCTTTACCATCAGTGAAGCGGGCTCAATTGGAACATTTGATATCGACAGCACATCAGCGGGCTTGGATGCATATCTATACCTCTATGATGCAGCTGGTAATCTTCTATTTAGCAATGATGATAGCCCGATTGATATAGGCAGCAATAAAACGCAGGATTCTTTTTTGTCTTATACGTTTAGTGCAGTCGGAACCTATTATATCGCCGTTAATGAGTGGGACGCTGCCGGGTTCGGTGACGGCCCTAATGCGGGTGAGACTTACACTTTACAAGTCTCGATTTCGTTACCGGAATATCAACTCGTAAATTCCTATCAAGGCTATGAGCTTGATGGCGGTGCAGGCAATGATACGCTGTATGACAGTGCTGGTGACGATACGCTGACCGGCGGTGCCGGGGCCGATATTTTCGTCTTTGGCTTTCTAACTGGACAAGACATTATCACTGATTTTGAAGATGGGCTTGATAAGATAAATTTATCAGCCCTGCCTGATGAGGTGATGGTGCTTGATGGGCGCGGTGGCTTACAGACATTGCTTACGGATGCGCTGACATTCGTGCAAAATGGTGCCGATGCCTGGGTAGTGATTGCCGAAGCTGGGAAAAACCCGGTTTACACAATCGATGATGCGTTAATTATCATTCAAAATACTCAGATTAGCGATCTCTCCTTGGCCGATGATTTTATCCTAGGGGCGTAACCGTTTTCCCGTTTTGGTGGCAGACTCTAGGTTTGAAGTTATCATCATCGTTAAAAAGCTATGGACCTCTGCAACTTGCCATTTGGTTTTGTGGTCGAGCCACCATGTCAATATATCGGTGATTGCGCCGACCAGATAATGGGTTAAGGCATCGCTTGTAGTTTTGGATAGAACTACGCCAAGATTGCGCGTGCTGATATCGCGAGAGACCAATCCCAATAAAATCTTTCTGATATGCTTTGCTGCTAAAGCGCCTCCGCTTTGGCCCGCAAGAGCCCGATATAGCGGGCGGTTCTTATCAATGTGGTGGAGTAGTAATTCAATATAGGGCAGTGGATAAGAGGGGGCGGGTCGTGAATTTTCCAGATCTTGTTGCAAGGCCATGTTGAGTGAGATTTCAAGAGATTTAAAGCTGTCAGAAAACACAGCATCCCTTGAGGAATAATGGGTGTAAAAGGTGGACCGGCCAATATTGGCCCGGGTGACAATATCCTGCACGCTGACCGCATCATAGCCCTTTTCTAAAATCAGCTCTATCAGCGCCGATTGAAGCGCTTGCCGGGTTCGATTGATGCGGCGATCTGGTTTTTTGGTCATGGGGTCTCAATCGGTTGGGGGCCTCAAAAAGAATGGTTCGGAAAGAAATTGTGTCGCCATCTGGCCTGCATTGATTGCAAAAAATATTACCTTTTGTCTTTTTCTGGACAGAGAGGGCAAAAATTCCATTGCCTTGTTTCAAGCGACTAGTTCATTACTGGACATAGTGTCCATTTATTAGCCAAATGCAATCAGGAATATTTTATGCCGTTTTTGATCACTGCCCATGCCACCAAACCGGGAAAAGAGGACCTTTATGAGGACTTCCTCAAACAGCGAAAATTATGGTTTGTTCGCAATCTGCCCGGCATTGTCAACTATAAGGTTTATCGTACCGAGCGACGCTTTGACCCGAGCGGCGAATTGCCAAACCATCTTTCTTATACGGTGATGGCCATCATAGAATATGAGGGTGATGAGCAAACTTTAACCGCGCTCTATACCAGCAAACAATGGGTTGATTTTATGGGTGAGTATATTCACCTGCTGGAAGATGATGCGCCTTTATATATGGCCCATGAAATTCCACAAATAGAAGCCATGAGCCGAGAGGGTTTTAGAGACCATGCCTGCTCTTGTAGTGAGAATGGATAGTTCGGCTGGCCGTTAAAGCGCCAGAGTTTTAAATCCAGACATTATCGGGGGCGGAAAATTTCTCGTCTGTGGTTTCGTCACCGGTATTTTTTACGCCCGTAGGCTCGATCAGAAAAATTTCCGCTTCACCATGAGCAATAGGGCGGTGCTCAACCCCTTTGGGCACGACAATCGCCTCGCCTTCGGACAGGTCTATGCTGTGAGTGCGAAATTCGAGAGTGATTTTTCCGCGCCAGATAAAAAACATTTCATCTGCATCCGCATGACTGTGCCAGGGAAATTCTCCCTTGATTTTTGCCAGCTTAAAATGTTGACCATTTAATTCAGCAATAATTTTAGGCCTGAAATGCTCGCTGAAAAGGGAGAATTTCTGATTGATATTGATTTTTTGCGGCATGGCAGAAGAGCCTTAAAAACAGTTCTTACGGATTTGTTTGAGGACCCTCTTCCTCACCGGCCTCATTGTCATCTGATGACGACCCGAAGGGAAGGCCGAGCGCTTTGCCAAGCTCCTGTTCGGCGCGCTCGCGGGCAATATCTTCAAGAGATTGCGGTTGTAAGACTTCTGCTTCCGGTTCGCTTTGCGCTCCTTCATCATTGTTTTCATCATTATTTTTGGGGGCGGGGTCGTCAGCAGATG
Source organism: Parvularculaceae bacterium (assembly GCA_015487305.1). Lineage (GTDB taxonomy): Bacteria > Pseudomonadota > Alphaproteobacteria > Caulobacterales > Parvularculaceae > S012-90. The sequence goes on from WFQB01000298.1 coordinate 13,417, forward strand.
CGTCGTCGCCGCCAAGCAATTTTCCAAGCTCTTGCGTGGCGCGATCTTTCAACTGATCTTCCAAATCGGCGTCTTTCTCTTCGCTGGCAGGCAGGCCAAGGGCGTCCTGCAACCGGTCTTCAGCCGCGCCGCGAATGAC
>WFQB01000299.1 GCA_015487305.1 Parvularculaceae bacterium
GCCACTTCCTTTGAGTCACTGCCCTGCTCTGACCAATCGCGCTTGACGCCTGTCATCAGCAATAGTGGTGAAGCAACAAAGATTGAAGAATAGGTGCCCACGAAAATCCCCCAGATCATTGCTGCCGTGAAGCCGCGCAAGGCTGATCCACCAAGAAAGAACAAGGCGGCCAGTGCCAGCAAGGTCGTCAAGGATGTCATCAAAGTGCGGGACAAAGTGCTATTCACCGACAGGTCGATCAATTCTTTCAGGGACATTTTTTTAAATTTGCGCAAATTCTCTCGCACCCGGTCAAACACAACCACCGTGTCGTTCATAGAATAGCCAATAATCGTCAGCAAGGCCGCGATGATTGCCAAAGTAAACTCCAATTGCAGCAGGGCGAACAGGCCGATGGTCAAAGTAACGTCATGGACCAAGGCCAAAATCGCACCGAGAGAGAACTGCCACTCAAAGCGAAACCAGATATAGATCAGCATCAATAGGACCGCGAGCACCACAGCTTGCACACCCTTGGTGACCAGTTCACCGGACACCGTTGGACCGACCACATCTTGGCGGCGGAAATCAACATCCCCCAGCGCTTCGGTCAAAGAGCTTTTAACCAATACAAGGACTTCCTGTTGCTTGGTTTCTGCTGCTTTCTTGGCCTCTTCATCACTTTGGCCGGGGACAGCCTCGACCTCTTGTTCTTCAATAAAAATCACTATGCCACGGTCTTCACCAGCAAGGCCGCCAATTTCCTGCACTTTCACATGACCAATATTCAGGCCTTCTGCCGTTGCCCGGGCAATTGCCAAATCATCGGTGTCAAATTCTTCGCCATTAGGGGGCGCAATCTCAATTGTTATCCCGCCGCGAAAGTCGATCCCGTAATTCAAGCCCCTGTCAAAAAACAAAAAGATTGATCCGATCATCAACACCGCTGACAGCCCCATGGCGTAGAAACGGTAATCCGAAAAATGGATATGGGTGTTATCAGGAACGAGTTTCAAACCCATGGGTTTTCTCCAAATATTTTAAAAACTTTTATAGCGTCAATGTCTTAGGGCGTTTGGATAGCACATAACCACCGACAAAGACCCGCGAGACCACATAGGCGGTGAATACCGAGGTAACGACACCAATGCCCAGTGTCAGCGCAAAGCCGCGCACCGGACCAGTGCCAAGGAAGAACATAATCATGGCTGCGATAAAGGTGGTGACATTGGCATCAATGATAGCACTAAAGGCTTTATTATACCCTGCCTCAACCGCCTGAATAACTTTTTTGCCTTCTTTTAATTCCTCGCGTATGCGCTCGAAAATAAGCACATTGGCGTCAACGGCCATGCCGATGGTCAAAACGATACCGGCAATGCCCGGCAAGGTTAGGGTCGAGCCAAACAGCGATAAAGCGCCACCGATCAAAATCACATTGGCGATAAGAGAAATATTGGCATAAACCCCAAAGCGCCCATAAGCGATCAGCATAAAGACGATAACCCCCAGAAAGCCAATGATGAGCGCCTTGGTACCAGCGTCAATCGAGTCCTTACCCAGCTCTGCCCCTACCGTGCGCTGTTCAATCACCTGCAAAGGCGCGGGCAAGGCACCAGAGCGAATGAGAATAGCCAGTTCCAGCGCTTCTTGCGCCGTGAAACTTCCGGTAATGCGCATATTGGGCTGGTTGATGATCGTTTGAATGACCGGTGCCGACACCACTTCGCCATCAAGTACAATCGCAAATTGCTTACCAATATTTTTTCTAGTGATGTTGGCAAAACGTTTGGTCCCGCGACCATCAAAGGTGATATTAACCTGAAAACCGCCTTGGTCGGGATTGGGGGCGCTGTCAGCTTTGATAATCATATCCCCGGTTACATCAGGTATTTCATTGACCACATAATAGCCCGCATAGGCGTCTTTCGATGGCAGCAGCAAGCGCCGCGGTGGCACCAGACCCTCAAGAGCCTTACCAATATCAACTGTGTCATCGACCATGTTAAAGGTTAGCTGACCAGTACGGTTGATAACGCTTTTCAAGCCTTCTGAATCTTCATCCCCCGGCACTTGCACCACCATACGCCGATCGCCATTGCGCGAAATAGAGGCTTCTTTATTGCCAAGGGCGTCAATGCGTCGCCGCACCACTTCGATGGAATCGGTAATCGCTTTTTCGGAATAAAATTTGCGCCCAGCATCTGAGAGCTTGAGCGAGAACCGTCCATCCCCCTCATCTTTAACATCAAGGTCCAGCCCTCCTGTGCCAAACTGCCCCAAAGGCTGGGCAATTTCTTTCAGGCGTTTTTCCGCTTCATCGTAATCTTCCGGTTTGGAAATGGTCACATAAACCGCATCGCCTCTGGTATCGAGGCCACTAAAAGTAATCCGCGAGGCGCGATCCGCCAAGGTGACCCCCCGCAAAGCCTCGCGCACCTCATTTTCAACCGAGAGGATATGGTTGTGCAAGACATCGTCAATGTCCACTTCCAGCAAAAGATAAGAGCCCCCTTGCAAATCCAGCCCAAGGGTTATGCCGGTATTGGGCAAGCCAAATATTTTGGCATCCTTGGGAAAGAAATTAGGAGCAGCAAAATAAGCCCCCATAAGGATCACGAGGGCGATAAAGCCCGCTTGCACTTTGCTGAATTGAAGCATGGAGATATATCTTTATGTTGCTTAAGACCGTTACGAAACGATTGTTTATTTCTTTTCCGGTTCAACCGGTTGGTTTTTGGACTTCACATCGGTCAAAGTCTGTTTGATGACCGTTACGACAACCCCGTCTGCCAGTTCCACTTCAATTTCCGCGCCATCGCCTGCTTTGACGACTTTGCCAAGAATGCCACCGGCGGTCACAACC
>WFQB01000300.1 GCA_015487305.1 Parvularculaceae bacterium
AACCGGGCGCAAACTGGACTTTGCGATTTTGGCCGGGCTTGTGCTTGTCGGCGCATTGATTATCAGCAGCCAGTTTATATCGAAAAAACCCGCCGCGCCGGATGTTGCCGGACACGCGCAAGCACATACACAAGCCCATGGTGATCTCTCTATCGCCGTGATGCCGTTTGAGGATTTTTCTGCCGCCAAGGATCAGGAATATTTCGCCAGTGGTATCTCCGAAGAATTGCTGAATGTATTGTCGCGCATAAAAGGACTTAAAGTCTCGTCGCGTACATCGTCCTTTGCCTTTAAGGAGCGCGAAGCCAGTACTGGTGAAATTGCCGAAGCCTTGGGCGTTGGGCATCTCCTTGAGGGCAGTATCCGCAAATCCGGCACCACTTTGCGCATTACTGCGCAACTTATCGACACAGCCAATGACCAACATATGTGGTCACAGACCTATGATCGGCCGCTAACGGCGGAAAACCTGTTCGCCGTGCAAGACGAGATTGCCGCCGCCATTGTGGCTGAGTTGAAAGGACAATTGAATTTCACTTCCGTCAAACAAGCGCCGCGCACCGACTCATTGGAAGCCTATGAGCTTTATTTGCGCGCCCGGCAAAATATGAACAAACGTAGGCCGGATACATTACGCGCCGCCGAAGCAGGCTTTAAGCAAGTTATCGCCCTGGACCCGGAATTTGCTCCGGCCTATTCGGGCCTCGCAGATACTTATTTGCTGATGCCGTTTTTTACGGATATGCAGGCAGACGAGAGCACGCGCCTCGCCAAACCCCATGTAGAGCGCGCCTTGCAACTGGCTCCGCATTCCGCCGAAAGCCTGGTTTCTGCTGTCCTTTTGGCAATGAATGAAAATGAAAATGAAAAAGCGGCTGCGCTCGCCGACCGCGCCATTGCCGCCAATCCGAACTATGCGGACGCCTATTTGCGCAAATTCAACGCAACCTGGACTGACAACCAAGAAGCCTTGGCCATTATACAAAAAGCCCAGGCCCTTGACCCGCTTTCCGCCATTATTCTTTCTAATCTTGGCTATGCACAATTACAGGTGGGTGACAGAGAGGCCGCCAAGCAGACCATGCTCGACAATATGCGCTGGAACCCGGATAGCCCATTTGGCTTAGAAGGTTTGGCGGAACTCTCCTATGAAGACGGCGATATTGCAGACGCCCATAGTCTGTTTATGGATGCACTGGCGCTTAACCCTGAGGGTAGAACGGCACAAAGCGCTCTTGCCTATATATATTTCTCTGTCGGCATGTACGGTGCAGTCTCTACGGTATCGAAACAGCCGTCTGACCTTGCCCTTGCTTTATTCTTGCGCGGGCAAAAAGAGGAAGCCCTGAAACTGGTGCGCGACAATCCGGATAATGTGGGCATGAGCTTTGCTTTATTTGCCAGCGGAGACGTAAAGGGCGCTTATCCCGGTTTTCGTAAAGATGTCGCAGGCAACAATCTATTGCAGATCAATGTAATCCCATTTTTCGTCCTTCAATATGGTTTTATGGCTTATATATTAAAAGAAAACGGCGACGTAGATGCGGATATAATAGTGGGTAAATTGGAAAGCTATTTTGGCAAGGATAAGACGGCTGGCGACTACACTTTGGGCCGTGATTTGCGTGCGGGCATATTATTGCAATTGATCAAAGGCGATACAGATGCCGCCTATATCTGGCTTGACCGCTTTTTAGATTTGGGATTTGCGGACGAGCTTTTATTTGCCACTCCGATATTTGATGCCTTGCGCAGCACAGAAAAATTCGCCCAGCGTCAAACCCGCATGACCAAAAACGCTGCCAAACACCGCGCCCTCATAGAAGCGCAACTCGAAAGCCCCAAACCGAACTGGGTCAAGGTGGTGCCATGACATTAAATGATATTTATCTCGTATCGCAAGTTTTGGCGGTAATTGCTTTAATCCCCTCGGTACTTTATCTGGCCGTGCAAGTGCGCCAAAACACTTTGCAGGCCAGAGCCAATGCCGCCTATCAATTCCTGGAAGCCACGGGCAACATTAACGCAATTCCGCTCGGCAATAAACAAACCGCGCGCGTCATACGGCGCGGGCTTGAGGATATGTCCGCGTTGGATCCGGACGAAAAATTGCAATTTATCTGGTTTTGTGGACAGCACTTTACAACCCACAGCACCGTTTACGAACTATATCGCAACAAGACCCTGCCCGAGAGCCAGTGGCATCCGATTAAAAAAGACATTATTACTTTTTTGGCCACGAACGGCGGCCGCACAATTTGGAACGATTTCGCCGCAAAAGGCCTATCCCCGGATTTCGTCGCCTATGTAGAAAATCTGCTGGAGAGCGGCGAGGCCAGTTATTCAATGGATGAATTATTGGGCACGAAAGAGAAGACATAATAATGTTTGGCAAGACATTATCTGCCTTACATGTTAATAGGCGTTAAAAACAAACGGGAACTCATTTTGAATAAATTATTCACTGAACTTCGCCGCCGTAATATGTTCCGTATTGCCGGGGTATATGCGGTTGTTGGCTGGATATTGATGCAGG
>WFQB01000301.1 GCA_015487305.1 Parvularculaceae bacterium
AGACGGATTAGCCCAGCGTTTTGCCACTGTTGATGCAGCCTTACAAAAAGCCGGACTGGATGCCCGTAAAAACCCAATCCCTATTGCCCCGGCGGCCCATTATCACATGGGCGGGGTTGCCAGCGATCTAAACGGTCGCACCTCGCGCCCGGGCCTGTGGGCGATTGGTGAAGTGGCCGCCAGCGGTGTTCATGGGGCCAATCGGCTGGCTTCCAATTCTTTGCTGGAAGCGCTGGTTTTTGGAGGCCGGGCAGCCAAGGCCTTGCTGGGTGAGGAGAAAACCTCGCTGACCAGCGGCACCTTTGGCAGCAATCTACCCAAAGACACCCACCCGGCCCCGGCCAGCGCAGAAGAAATGGCCCCTTTGCGCAAAATGATGAGCCAGCATTGCGGGTTATTGCGCAATGGCGAAAATTTAAAATCTCTGCTTGATTTCATTCGCGCCCAAGACGATAGCGCTCCGCGTTCCACCGGCTATGAAAACGCCATGATGAGCGCCTATCTCATCGCATTGGCGGCTCTTGGCCGCGAGGAAAGCCGCGGCGCTCACCAGCGCGAGGACTTTCCAGATGAGCGCGCCGCTCATCACCGGCTTTTCCATTTTGATCCACAACGCGGCATTGTCGCCACCAGCCGCCCTGTTGCTACTATAACAAAAGAGGATGTTGCCTGATGCAGTTTCCTTTGCCCCAGGCCTTTATCAACAAACAGGTTGAAGCTGCATTGGCCGAAGATTTGGGTGATGCCGGGGATATTACCAGCCTTGCCTGCATTGCTGCTGATACCAAAACCACCGCCCGGCTTTGCGCCCGCAAACAAGGCGTCATAAGCGGCTCAGAATTTGCCATTTCCGCTTTTGCGCAAATGGATTCCACCATAAGCATCACGCAAAACTTACAAGATGGCGCACAAGTCAATCCCGGGGATATCATTCTAGAAATTTCCGGCCCGGCCCGCGCCATTCTTTCCACCGAACGGGTGGCGCTTAATTTCATGGGCCACATGTCGGGCATAGCCAGTGCCACACGCCGCTTTGTCGACGCGATTGCCGACACCAAAGCAAAAATTACCTGCACCCGAAAAACCTTGCCGGGCCTGCGCGCCATTCAAAAATATGCGGTGCGCTGCGGCGGCGGCTTTAATCATCGCTTCGGGCTTTATGATGCTGTCATGATTAAAGACAATCACATTGCCGCTGCAGGTGATATGATAAGCGCCCTTGAAAAACTGCGCGCCACTCATGGGCATATGGTCAAGATTGAAATTGAAGTGGATGACCTTGCCCAATTAGAAATCTTGCTCAACGAAAAAAACCACCGCCCGGATGTGGTCCTGCTCGACAATATGTCTTTGGAAGATTTACGCAGCGCCGTTACACAAAGTGCCGGGGCTTTCATTCTGGAAGCCTCCGGCAATGTCACCCTTGAAACCGTGCGCGCTATTGCCGAAACCGGGGTCGATGTCATCTCTTCAGGCTGGCTCACCCATTCTGCGCCCAATCTCGATCTCGGCCTTGATTTTTAAACTTTGCTGAAAATGAAAAAGGCTCCCTTGCTTGCAAGAGAGCCTTTTAAATCATCTCTATTTCACTAGTCGCCTTTAGCGCCTGGTTGAATAGTAATTTGCCTTAGGTCATCTCTGACATCATCAGCTTCCTGATCCCATTGACGTTTGGTTTTGCAAATTTTATTTTTTTGCAAGCGGGTCGATGTCTTACCCATTTTCTTGCAAATAACCCGGTCCGGGTCGAGATTGGATTCACTTTCGCTTGTAGAGGCGACAGCAACTGGTTCTGTCTTGGCCGTTTCACTGGCAGCTTCAGGAGCCGCACTAGGAGCTGCTTCCTCTGCGGTGGTCGCACAAGCGGCCAATGCAAAAGCCCCGATGAATAAAATCAAACCCTGCTTGATCATGATATAATACTCCAAATAGATTTTCGTCTTGCCATATTCAACCTATAGCACTGACCCTCAACCGTCCATCAATTTCTAGTGACGGAAAAGCTAGTATAAATAGCTGCGGGCTAACATAGGGTTCATTGACAGCAGGCCTTTTTTCTCTTCACAATCACTACACCAAACGCAGCCTACTTACTTCGCACCACAAAACCACAAGGACCACCCATGATCCGCAATTTTCTTTCCCTCTTACTCACCATCTTTTTTCTGGCATCTTGTGCCAATATTGAAACTGCAAGCATTGAAACGCAGGCCGTAAACGCAAAGACAATTTCCTCAGCCCCTTCCCTTTCTGAAAAATCTTTTGACCAGACGCTTGAAAGCCTTCAACAGGAAATTGAACACCGAGGGCTTAAAATTTTTGCAGTTATTGATCATGCCCAAGGGGCCGCAAATATGGGCAAAGAAATACGCCCAACAGTTTTGATAATTTTTGGCAGTCCAAAAGCTGGCACGCCCCTGATTGAAGAAAATCAGTTAATCGCCATCGCCCTACCCTTAAAGGCCCTTGTCTGGCAACGCGATGATGGCACGACCATGGTCACCATGAGTAATATTCATGCACTGGCTGAAGCGTTTAACATCACCGAAAATGCAAAAATAATCGAGCGCATAGACGAGACTTTGCAGGCCATCAAAAACGAAGCCATTGCACCTTGAATGTCAGTCAAAAGGGTATGAAGGCTTGCCCAAGCGCTATTGCGCAGCGGCGGAGACTCGGCGGTCCGGAAAGCGGTAAAACTGATGGGTTCCAATTTGCGCCGTTGGGGTCAGATTTGGCGCCCAATAGGGGGAGACATAATCTGCATGATAATGGGTGGCGTTGCGGCTAACCGGCACTCGCACACCTGCAAGCACGGCGCTGGCCAATTCATCTGATTTGTCCCAGACAATCGCATTGCGGGGCTTGTCAAGCGAACCATCACAGGTGAAAGAAAACTGACACCCGGTCACACGTTCCGAGCCCTGATAGACAACACCACAAATGCTGTCAGGATAAATAGGGCTGGCAACCCGGTTCAACACCACATCAGCCACCGCCATCTGACCGATAATCGGTTCATTGCGCGATTCATAATAGATAGCCTCTGCAAGACATCTTTTTTCATCAGCGGTAATTTCGGCAATTTTCAAAGTGGTTAAATCAAATTTGATAAGCTCAGCCATATTTGCTGGCGCGCCGCCGCCCACCAACCCGGCGCGCAGGTTGTTTGCTGGCGCACCGCCGCCCGCCAACCCGGCGCGCAGATTTGTCCGCGCAGCTTTTCTACTGCTTAAAACCGGGGTTGGAACCTTGCCCCATGTTTCATCGGCTTGCGTTTCCCCTTCAACGAAAAGCTGATAATCCGCCACGAGCCGATCAAGCTCTGCCGCCTGCTCAAGCACCAATGTTTCCTGACGCTCTGACTGCGCTTGCAAATTGGCAATAATGACCACGGCCCCAAGGCTCAAAGTCACCCCGGCAGCGGCGATCCATTTACGCAAACCCCAATTGAGTTGCGGTGGCTCCTGATATGTCGCATTGCTTGGCAAAGCTTCCATCTTCCCTTTTGCTGCCTTTAACGAGACCAAATGCAAGGCCCAAAGCAGTTTTCGTATCAAAATGGCACATCCGCCATCACGGCAGACAACCTATAGGAATGATCCTGTGCAAGAATCATTCCTCATCTCAAAAAATACGCGAAGAGATTGCTCCCATCGCCCCACTCAACAATACTGAACTCTTAACGCTCCTCGGAGAACACCCGAGGCCCAAACGCGTCTTTCACGGGTCAGTCGCGGACTTATGCCGAGATAAACCATCAATGGCAACCAGTTTGGGTGAGTCTTACCAAGATGTATATCGATCCCGCATCTATGATTAATATCGTTCAATTACAAGAGGTTACGAAGATTTCACAGTTCCGTTCCACCCCTCCACTGTCACCTTTTGGCAACGGTTTTGGCAGAAACTTCGCATCTGCAGCATAGGCGGAGTAGAAAGCTGTAAATTTGACATGGATCGCTGCGAATCATCGCGAATTTGCTGTATGGCGGCTTTCATGAAAATAATCATTCACGGGGCCGGTTCTATCGGCTGTTTCATTGGCGGATGCCTGGCGGTCGCAAAGAATGTAGCCGCTCAAAATTCCAACCAACACAGCATCTCCCTTCTGGGGCGGGCGCGCCTATCTGCGACCCTAAACGAAGCGGGCATGGTGCTTAGCGATCATACCGGCTGGCAGGCGCATATTCAGGGCCAGCAATTCACCGCCAGCGCAGACCCGAAAATCCTTGATGAAGCCGATCTTATTATCCTCTGTGTAAAGAGCACTTCTCTTGCCAAAGCCGCTGACGAGCTCAAGCGCCACGCGCAACCCAAGACGCCAATCATCGCTTTGCAAAATGGCATCTCCCCGGCCAAATATCTGCAAAGCCGCCTGCCCAATCACAAAATCCTGCGCGGTGTTGTGACCTATAATATTGCAAGGCTTGATGACGGGGATAAATCCATCCCCCATTGGCATAAGGGCAGCGGCGGCGATATTCTGGTTGAGCGCCACCCCCTCACCGAACAGCTTGCCAATGTAACGCAAAATCACGCGGGCGCATGGCGGGTGGCCGATGATTTTGAAACCATTGCTTGGGGCAAATTATTGTTCAATCTGAACAATCCCATCAATGCCCTTTCGGGCCTCACCTTAAAACAACAATTAAGCCAAAGGGATTACCGCCTCGTCTGGGCGGCAGCCATTGGCGAAACCCTGGATTTATTGAAAGTAAAAAATATCACCCCGGCAAAAATTGGTGTCATGGGGCCAAGGGGCCTGCTGTTCATGCTCGGCCTACCGGATTTTATTTTTAATACTATAGCCATGCGCTTGCAAAAAGTAGACGCCAAGGCCCGATCTTCCATGAGCGATGATTTTACCGCCAAGCGCAAAACAGAAATTGACTATCTAAACGGCGACGTTGTCGCACTAGCAGAAAGCCTCGGGCTTGATGCACCAATAAATCGCAGACTGGTAGAGCTTGTCAAAGCGGTTGAGGACGGCCCTTTGCGCTATTGGAGTGCCAAAGATTTATTTGCAGAAGTGGTTTATGGCACAAGTCAAAACTAAACCAAACGGCTTTGCACCTCTTTATTCCAGCCAACAAGAATATCCCCGCCAGCTTCAATCACCGGACGCTTAATCAAGGTCAGATTCTCCACCAGCAATTTTACCGGCTCTTTTTCCGCCTGCTGCTTTTGCGCCTCGCTTAAATTGCGCCATGTGGTCGAGCGTTTATTGACCAAAGCCTCAGCCCCAGCCTTGGACAACCATTGTTCTATTTGCGCTTTATCAACCCCACCGCCGCGAATATCCACAAAGGTAAAGTCAACGCCCTTGCTCTCAAGAGCCTTCATCGCCTTTTTGCAAGTGTCGCAATTTTTCAAACCATAAAGCCGCATTTTTTATCCTTCAAACGGGTCTTTCATGAGGATGACATCTTCGCGCTCCGGCGAGGTCGAAACCAGCGCAATCGGACATTCGATCAGTTCTTCAATGCGCCGCACATATTTAACCGCTTCGGCAGGCAGATCCGCCCAGCTACGCGCCCCGGCGGTTGACCCACTCCATCCTTGCAAGCTTTCATAAATGGGCTTTACATTTTTTTGCCGGTCTATGCCTGCGGGTAAATAGTCAAAGGATTGGCCATCAATCTCATAGCCGGTGCAAACTTTCAATTCTTCAAATGTATCAAGCACATCCAATTTGGTGAGCGCGATACCATCCACCCCGGCAATGCGTAAGGATTGGCGCACCAAAGCCGCATCAAACCAGCCGCAACGGCGCTTGCGCCCGGTGACCGTGCCAAATTCATGGCCTCGCTCGCCAAGTTTTTGGCCAATATCATCGTCAAGCTCGGTAGGAAATGGCCCTTCGCCAACTCTGGTCGTATAGGCTTTGACTATGCCGAGCACATAATTAACCGCGCGAGGCCCAAGCCCGGACCCGGTTGCCGCCTGCCCCGCCACTGTGTTGGACGAGGTGACAAAGGGATAGGTGCCATGATCCACATCCAGAAGCACCCCTTGGGCCCCTTCAAACAGGATGCGATTGCCTGCTTTGCGCGCATCATGGAGCAATTTCCACACCGGCCCGGCAAAGGGCAGAATTTGCGGGGCAATCTCTTTTAGCTGCGCCAGCAAAGCACCGGCATCAATATCAGCCGCCCCAAACCCCCGGCGCAAAGCATTGTGATGGGTCAGCAGACGTTCAATTTTCTGCGGCAGGCTTTCCGGATAAGCCAAATCAATCAGTTTGATGGCGCGCCGCCCGGCCTTGTCTTCATAGGAAGGACCAATACCCCGCCCGGTGGTGCCAATCTTGCCCTTACCCGCTGCCTCTTCGCGCATTTTGTCCAATTCCCCATGCAGCGGCAAAATGAGGCTGGCATTTTCGGCAATCATCAAATTGGTCGGGGTAATCTTAACCCCCTGCCCCTTCAGACGCTCCATCTCTGCAAGCAAAGCCCAAGGGTCCACCACCACCCCATTGCCAATCACCGACATTTTACCATCGCGGACAATGCCCGAAGGCAATAGCGATAATTTATAAACCTCGCCATCAATCACCAAAGTGTGTCCGGCATTATGGCCGCCCTGAAAACGCACCACCACATCAGCCCGGGCCGACAGCCAGTCAACCAGCTTACCCTTGCCCTCATCGCCCCATTGAGCCCCGATTACTGCTACATCTGCCATAATTATTCCTTTTACGATCGCGGGGTGTACCGCGCGCTCATCCTGAGCCTGTCAAAGGGCGCACTGCCCAGCGAGCGCGGCCAATGATTGCCGGGGCCACAGTCCTGCCCTTGGCACAGATTGGAGATTTCATCCTTTGCCGATGCCATTCTTAAGGCCCCGATTCGGGGAGGCTTGTTGAGAGATAATGACTTGAAAGCCAAGGTATAACCCCTTTTTCCAGTTTTTTTGAACCGATACCCTTCTGCCCCTGACTTATATATTATGAAAGCCATAAGGGAGCAGACGGCTATGGAGCGCAGCAGATCGCGCATATTCGATGAATATCTCGTGGCCTCTGCCAAAGCCGGCGACAGGAAGGCATTTACGCGCCTTGCTGAGAGCTGGCAAAAACGGCTTCTGGCCCATGCTTGGCGCCTGACCGGCGATGCTGAGATGGCTATGGATGTGGTGCAAGATGGCTGGGCCGATATTGTCCATGGCCTGCCGCGGCTCAAAGACCCGCGGGTTTTCCCCGCTTGGGCCTTCCGGATCATCTCCCGCCGCGCCGCAGATGCCATAGGCCGCGCACAAAGGAAGCGCCGCATAGAAGCAGCCTATGCAGCCGAGCCTGACGCAATAGAAAATAGCGCCAATGCCATGGAGTTTAAAGCCGATAGCAACCCGCTGCATCAGGCTATCAGCGAATTGCCAGCCAAGCAGCGCATCGTCATTGGCTTGTTTTATCTTGAAGACTTTAGCGTCGCAGAAATTGCTGTGGCCCTATCCCTGCCGGTCGGCACGGTAAAAACCCGCCTGATGCACGCCCGACAAAAATTACGCACCAGCCTTGAAAGGAAATGAAAATGGATGATCTTGATAAAAAAATACAAGAGGCCTTGAGCGATCAGGACCGCGAACTTATGGCCCAATTTGAAGAGCAGGGATTGCTCGGACAGCTTGGCGGTTTGTTCCAAGGCAAAATGGCATGGTTCTCCGTGATAATCTTTGTCATTGGAACCATTTTAACAATCATTGCTATTTATGCGGTTTGGAAATTTGTAACGGTCGACACGGTGCCCGCCATGCTGCGTTGGGGCGGCCTCGCCTGGATTTCCGGCACATCGCAAATGATGCTTAAGCTTTGGAGTTGGATGCGCATGGAAACCAATCGAAGCCTGCGGGAGATTAAACGATTGGAACTACAAATTACCCGCCTGCAAGGACATTAAAAAAGGGCTGAAAATACCAAGGGGCAAAATCCATGACCAGAATTTTGCCCCCTTTCTTGAATAAACTATGCTATAATAAAATCTCAAGGAGGAAGCCCCATGCCCATCATGCAATCTGCAAAACTATCAGCACTGGCCCTGTTACTATCAGCAGGTTTTGCCACTGGCTGCGAAGCGATTAACACGCCAGAGAGTGACAAAGACCTGCCCGCCATAGCCGAAACCAAAACAGAACTTGCCATTGAAAATGCACGCAAATTTGAGGTCAAATCCTATTATTCCCTTTATCAATATGGGCCAACGCAACGGTTTTATATTTTCGATAATGATAATCTCATCCTCCATTTGCGGGTGCCCAATCATAAAATGGGCGGCGATATAGAAGGCGCGCTACTTCGTTTTGCCAATAGCGAAACACCTAAAACGATTGATAAATGGGTCAATAACAGCCATTCCGATGCGCTTTACCCGGACGCCCCGGAGCCGGTTGAAAGCATTGACATTGCTTCTTTTCTAACCGTAACAGGCCACCGGCAAATGCAACGCCAAACCGGTCGCGCCGGGGAGGTTTATGCCCCGGTTGAAATCAGCTTTGACCTTGCCCCCATGGTCATAAGTGGCAAATTCGTTTCCGGCTTTAGCGATGACATTATTGTTTATGTGATGGTTGAAAA
>WFQB01000302.1 GCA_015487305.1 Parvularculaceae bacterium
AAATAAACCCCGGCCCCAAGCCCGGCAATGGCAATCAGCAATATCCATTGGCGCAGGAAAATATGCTCGATCAGCCATGGGGCATGGTCCTGCATGGTCCAGACGAGATAGCCCATGGCCGCAGCCGCAAGAATGATCCGGGGGGCGCGGTTCGTCAGACGCTGGTCCGGGCGCAAAATGCCACGCCGGTGCAAGCGATAGGACAGGATAGAAATCTCAATCCATGAGGCCGTAATCGTCGCAATCGGAATAGCGATAAAGCCGATAATCGGAAACAGGCTGATCGACAGGGTCGCATTGATGGCAATTGCCACCAGAGCGGTTTTCATGGGGCTTTTGGTATCCTCACGGGCAAAAAACGCCGAAGCCAGAATTTTATGCAAAATAAAAGCCGGCAGACCAAAACCGTAAATCATCAGCGCCATGCCCGTGGCGGCACTATCGCGATCATTAAACGCGCTTTCGCTGCGCCCGACGACACTCAAAGCATCCCCGGCAAAATCCTGAAACAGCGCCTGACATAAAAACACCGGCATGGCGATCAGCGCCGCCGCCGAGGGCACCGCAAACAGCAATCCCAGCTCAAGCCCACGATTCATGGTGTTGCGCGCCTTGGCCTCATTGCCTTCTTTCACAGCCCGGGAAATTGACGGCATCAGCACGATGCCAAGGGCAATGCCGATGGCGGCAAGAGGAAGCTGATAAAGCTGGTCGGCATTCATCAACCATGAAATCGCCCCCTGCTCCCGCGAGGCAATATTGGTGCCGATGATAGAATTAATCTGCAAAGCCCCGGCGCCAATAAAGCCCGGCGTACCAAGGATCAGCAGGCGCTTTACATGGGGCGTCACTTTGGGCCAGCGCAGGCGCAGGGAAAAACCAAGCTGTCTTGCCCCCAGCGCCAACACTCCAAGCTGCAATATACCGCCAGCAAAAACCCCCCACGCCGCCGCTTCGCCGGTTATTGCCGTTTCTTCATTGGCAAACAGCAAAACCGCGCTAATCATCGCAATATTAAGGACCACTGGCGCCGCCGCCGCCGCCGCAAAGCGATGCAAGGAATTTAATATCCCGCCAAACATGCCAACCAGCGACATGCAGGCTAGATAGGGAAACATGATCCGTGTATAGACGACCGCAAGGTCAAATTTTTCCGGCTCCTCGGCAAAACCGCTGGCCAGCAGATAAACAAAAGCGGGGGTTGCCAACATCACAATCGCGGTCAGCCCGGTGAGAATCACTACCAGCCATGCCATCACATCTTCGGCAAAGCGCTTGGCAGCTTCATGGCCGTCTTTCACATGATGGCCCTGAAATAGCGGAATAAATGCCGCCTGAAACGCCCCTTCGGCAAATAGCCGCCGGAACATATTGGGCAGACGAAACGCCGCCCAAAACGCATCGGCCACCGGCGAGCCGGACGCGCCAATGACCCCGGTGATGAGCACTTGCCGGAAAAAGCCCAGCACCCGGGAGACCAATATCAGCCCGGACACCGTTGCCATGGATTTCAAAATACCGCGCGCCAAGAAGCCATGCCCTTAAATGGGATTTAACCAAACCCCATCTTTAGCCCTGTTTGGGGTGAAAGAAAGGTGGGATGAGGGCAAATTTCAGGACGTGCGCCGCTCCAGCCTCACCCGCCCCTCACACCATTTGGCCATATCCTGCTGCTCAGCCGATGGCGCGTCATCATAATAGCCTCTCACTGTGCGAGAGCACCAGCATATCTTCTTGTCAGAATCCCAAATACCGCCGCCATCAAGACAACTGTCTTGTTTTATAAAATCACTTCTGAATACTGTAAGATTCAAAACGGCGAAGATAATAAAACCTAAAATAATACCCAAAAATATTTTCATAGATCCCCCCTACCTAAACCACAAACCGCGCCAGATAATCATCGGAATAGTCTATTTCCAGTTCAACCCAGAGCGGCAAATGGTCTGACATCTGATGGGTCGCCCATGTCTTATAGCCGCGATCCCAGTTTTTATAGCGCTTACCGTCGGGCTTGTCCGGGTTCACATTGCCAAGAGGCTCATAATAATCCTGTTCCTCCGGCAGAAACACAATATCGCGCCAATCAAGCGTGCCATGGCGCAACATCCGCACCCGTTCGCCCTCGCCGGTAAAGACAAGCTGGTCGTAAAATTTGGTGCCAAGGAGATTGGTCGGGCCGAAATTCGGGATCATCAGCTTATGCTTGGCCAGCGCCTTATATGTTTCATCATCGCGATCAACCACATTCATATCGCCCAGCAATATATAAACTTCGTTTTCCTTTGCAGCGCGCTTGGCGACCTCTTTGGCAATGGCATCTATTTCAGCAACGCGCTGCGCCTTTTTCGCCCCCCGATCCGCCCCGTAAAACATATGCACCGAGCACAGAACAAACCGAAACCATTGCGCCTGAAACGCCGCAAAAAATGGCGTGCGGGCAAATTGCAGGCCATTGACCAGCGATTTATCCGGCAGCACAATTTCGCCAATGAGATTGCGAAAAAACATCCGGTTGCGATTATATAAAAAAGCCTGACGCTCGCGATTGCCTTTGGACCCGGCAGTGACATCGGTAACAAAATAATCCCAATCCGGCCCCAACAGCCGCACAAGATTTTCCAATGGCTCCAGATCATCGCGTATTTCCTGCACCGCGCAAATATCAAACCGATCAATCACTTCGGCGAGATAATGATAGCTCTCATCAAGGCGCGCCCCGCCCTTGCCACTATCAAATTCGCGAATATTCCAAGAGCCAACAATCAGCGAATTGGGACGGCGGTCTCTTGTAATCTGGTCATAGAGACTGTCACGCAAGGCCAGTAATTTACGGGCAATAAAATCCGCTTGGGTTTCATCATAATAACGCAAATCCTTATAC
>WFQB01000303.1 GCA_015487305.1 Parvularculaceae bacterium
ATCTCATACAACGATTAAAAACCAGCTTGGACTAAAAGGTATTGCGTCGGAGTCAGGCGCGAAAAGCAATGCTGCTATGGCAAAGGCCAATCATGCCACTGCAAATGCGGGAGGACAGCACGGCAATCTTGCGACGGCAACGCCAATTTCAGATGATGAGGAAGATTTCCTGTCGCAATTGGATACGCCGCTTGACGAAACCTTGAAATTTGATCGCTTTTTGGTGGGTGAGGGCAATAGGCTTGCTTTTTCTGCAGCGCAAAATGTTGTTTCAGCCATGACCACCGATAATCGTCTGGTTTATTTCTATGGGGCGTCAGGGCGCGGCAAAACCCATTTGCTAAACGCCATTGGCCATGCCTTGCGTGAAAAGCGTCCAAATGCGCGGGTCTTCTATCTGACCTATGACAATTTGTTGAACGCTTATGTCAATGCGGTGATGAGCCGCACCATGATGGAGTTTCGCAAGCGTCTGCACCAAATTGATGTTCTGCTGGTGGATGATTTGCATCTATTGCGCGGGCGCAAAGCCACCCAAGAAGAATTGCTTAATCTTATCAATCGCATGACCCAAGAGGGAAAAACCGTGGTTGTGGCTGGCGGCATGGCCCCGCAACGGCTTGCCGAAACTGGTATTAATCAGCGCCTCACCGATCGTCTTGCCGGGGGGACATCAATTTCGCTGGAGAAGCCGGATCTGCGTCTGCGCCTTGCCATTTTGCAGGATATGGCTCGCAAAACGGGGGGTGATGAAGCGATCCTATTGCCGGATACTATCCTTGAGCTAATCGCTCGCCGGGCCGAAGCCTCGGTGCGTGAGCTTGAGGGGGCTTATCGCTTTATTCGCCTTCATGCTCAGGCCCATAAGGAAATTCCAACTCTCGACAAGGTGCGCACCATGCTGAGCGAGCATTTTCGCCATCATCGCCGGGAAGTGACTTTGGATGCCCTAAAGGCGGCTGTGGCCGAAAGCTTTGGTTGGACGGTTACGGAGATGGAAGGCAGAAAACGGCCGCAACCGCTTGTGAGGGCTCGCCATGCCTATTGCATGTTGGCCCGCAAGCTGACGCAAGAATCCCTGACCGCGATTGGGGTTTCTCTCGGACGAGACCATACCACCGTGATTTCCGGCTTGCGCCGGGCGGAGGCTTTGGCGGAAACCGATACTGGCTTTGCCGACAAAATTACGGCTTTGCTGGAACAGTTCGGGGCCTGACTTTCTAAGGGCTTTTAAGGGCTTTGTCATTTGTTGAAAATCATCTTGCGCCGGGGGCTGGATTAAGGCCCCCGGCCAAGGCTATAGTCAGCGCCCTTGGCCGATTCTCCTTTTCGTTATAAAGGCAAGGACGGATTGGCCTTTGAAAAGAGGTTTTGGGTTTGGGGCTGCATAATGGGGAATATTCCCGTGAAAGCCTCGTGGCATACAGGCTAGACAGGATGATTTTTCCATGAAGGTAACGATTGAACGCTCAACATTTTTGAAGGCTTTGGGCCATGTGCAAAGCGTTGTCGAGCGGCGCAATACCATTCCGATTTTGTCTAATGTTTTATTGCATGGGGAGGGCTCGGTCCTCAGCCTGACGGCGACCGATCTGGATATTGAAATTTCCGAGCAGGTGCCGGCGGATATTGAGAAAAAGGGGGCGATTACCGTCAATGCGCTGACCCTTTTTGAGATTGTCAAGAAATTGCCGGACGGGGCGCAGGTGCGCCTTGATCTTGGATCGGCGGATCGGTTGAAGCTGTCTGCGGGGCGCTCTGAATTTTCACTTGCCATATTGCCGGACAAGGATTTCCCAAGCCTGTCGAGCGAAGATGATGGCGTGCGCTTTACCATGCCTTGCGATGATATGAAGCGTTTGATTGATAAAACCCGCTTTGCCATGTCGCAGGATGAAACCCGCTATTATCTAAACGGGGTTTATCTCCATGCTACGGACGAAGATGGTGGCTCTTTGCGGGCTGTGGCAACCGATGGCCATCGTCTGGCGCGCCTTGATGCGGGGCTGCCCAAGGGTGCGGAGGATATGCCGGGGGTGATTGTGCCGCGCAAAGCGGTTGGGGAATTGCGCCGCCTGATTGAGGATGCTGATGAGTTAATTGATGTCAGTGTTTCAGCGGCAAAGATACGCTTTACCTTTGCGGATATTATCTTCACCTCGAAATTGATTGATGGGTCTTTTCCGGAATATAGCCGGGTTATCCCGCAAGGAAATGATCGGATCATGCGGGTTGATACGGAAGATTTTGAGCATGCGGTGGATCGTGTCTCGACGGTTTCTGCCGATAAGACCCGTTCGGTAAAATTATCGCTGGAAAAAGATCGCCTCAAACTTGTGGTCAATAATCCCGAAGCCGGTAGCGCCCATGAGGAATTATCGGTTGACTACAAAGATGAGGAAATGGAAATCGGCTTTAATGCCCGCTATTTGCTGGATATTGCCAAAGAAATTGAAGGCGATAAGCTGACGCTGGTTTTGGCCGATGCATCTTCGCCAACGATTATTCGCGATGATGAAGACCTGCATGCGCTTTATGTGCTGATGCCTTTGCGGGTCTAGTCCCCCCATGTCGGCAAAGGGTGTTGCTGCCTCACAAGGCCCGCGCATTACCGGATTGAGCCTTGTTGATTTTCGCTCCTTTGAAAAATTGGAAGTGAAGTTTTCTGGCCGTCCGGTGGTGCTGTGCGGTGAAAATGGCGTTGGCAAAACCAATCTTTTGGAAGCTCTGTCTTTGCTCGGGGCCGGTCGTGGCATGCGCCATGCGCGGTTTGTGGATATTATCCGGCAAAATAGGGGCGGCAAGGATAGGGTTTGGCAAGTAGCGGTTAGCTTGCGCGATGGCGCAGGCCATGAGACCCGCATTGGCATGAGTGGCGGCGGTGATAAGCGTCAGGTGCGAATTGATGGCTCACCGGCGCCAGCGGCGTATTTGCTCGATTATATCCGGTTTTTATGGCTGACCCCGGCGCAGGATCGATTATTTATGGAAGGGGCGTCCGAACGGCGGCGGTTTCTTGATCGCATGACCCTGGCCCATGATGGTGCTCATGCCAAAAGGGTGGCGGGATATGAGCAGGCCCTGCGCCAGCGCCAGAAATTGCTGGAGGACTGGCCCCGTTGCGATGAGACCCTATTGGCGGTGCTGGAGCGGCAAATGGCCGAAAGCGGCATTGCCATTGCCGCAGCGCGCCTTGATATGGTGGCGAAATTGGCTTTGGGGGCGCAAAATCTTGCCAGCGGCGCATTCCCGGTGGCTGATGTGGCGCTCGAAGGCTTTATGGAGGAGCGTCTTGGCCAAGGCATTGCCGCCGATGTGGAAGATGAATTTGCGGATCTATTGGTCAACCAGCGCCCGCTTGATGCGCAGGCCGGACGGGCGCTTATGGGCCCCCATCGCTCGGACTTAATTGTGCATCATCGTGAAAAGGCTCAAGCAGCGCGCTTATGCTCTACGGGCGAGCAAAAGGCTTTGCTCATCGGTCTGGTGCTGGCCAATGCCGAGGCGCTGGCGCGGGACGCCTCTGGGCGGCCTTTAGTGCTGCTTTTGGATGAGATTGCCGCCCATTTGGATGCGGCGCGCCGTCGGAGCCTGTTTGACATGCTCGAAGCGATTGGTTTTCAGGCGTTTTTAACCGGCACGGATAGCTCTTTTTTTGCCGATTTTGGACCCCGCGCCGAGCATTTTGAGCTGCGCGAAGGGCAGCTTTTTCCGGCACCGGAAAATCCTGTATAAGCGGTTGAAAATATTGTAGAAATTCACGCAAGAAAAGCGCAAAAAATGTGCTGAATCAGTGGCTTTTTCTGTGCGAAACAGCTATCATTCAGGCTCGTAAGAATCACCCAGAAAGATAGAGATTTTCATGGCATCCGAACCGGCCAAATCCATACCCGAATCCGCTCCCAATGACGCTGATTATGGCGCTGACAGTATTAAGGTCCTGAAAGGCCTGGACGCTGTGCGCAAGCGTCCCGGCATGTATATTGGCGACACCGATGATGGCTCTGGTCTGCACCACATGGTCTATGAAGTGGTCGACAACGCCATTGATGAAGCGTTGGCCGGCCATTGCGATGCGGTGCATGTGATTTTAAACGAGGACGGTTCGGTCACTGTGCGCGATAATGGTCGCGGCATTCCAACGGATATTCACACCGAAGAAGGTGTTTCAGCCGCGCAGGTGATTATGACCCAGCTTCATGCGGGCGGAAAATTTGATCAGAACTCTTATAAGGTATCCGGCGGCCTGCACGGGGTTGGGGTTTCGGTGGTCAATGCACTGTCTGACTGGTTGCAATTGACCATTAAACGCAAAGGCAAAATTCATACTTTGCGCTTTGAACATGGGGTGCCTTTGGGCGATCTGGAAATTGTTGGCGACACGGATGACAAGGGCACGGAAGTGACTTTTCATCCTTCAAGTGACACTTTCACCATGGTCGAGTTTGATTTTGACACGCTGGAGCGGCGCTTGCGGGAATTGGCGTTTTTGAACTCCGGGGTGAAAATCATCTTGCGTGACGAGCGCCATGTGGAACATGTTGAGCATGTGATGCTCTATGATGGCGGGCTTACGGAGTTTGTCAAATATCTCGACAGTGCCAAAACCGCTTTATTGCCGGAGCCAATAGCTTTTAGTACCCAAAAAGATGGCATTACCGTTGAGGTTGCTCTGTGGTGGAATGACAGCTATCACGAGCGGGTATTGTGTTTTACCAATAATATCCCCCAGCGCGATGGTGGTACCCATTTGGCGGGGTTTCGCGGGGCGATGACCCGGGTGGTCAATTCTTACGCCACTAATTCCGGCCTTCTTAAGAAGGAAAAAGTTTCTCTGACCGGTGATGATATTCGCGAGGGGCTAACTTGTGTGTTGTCGGTGAAAGTGCCGGACCCGAAATTTTCGTCGCAGACCAAAGACAAGCTGGTGTCGTCAGAAGTGCGCCCGGTGGTGGAAAGCGAAGTCAATGCGCAATTGAGCATCTGGTTTGAAGAGCATCCGCAAGAAGCCAAAAGACTGGTGCAAAAAGTGGTTGAAGCCGCAGCCGCCCGTGAAGCGGCGCGCAAGGCCCGGGATTTGACCCGGCGCAAAGGCGCGCTTGATATTTCATCTTTGCCCGGCAAGCTTGCCGATTGTCAGGAGCGTGATCCGTCCCGTTCAGAATTGTTTATTGTCGAGGGCGATAGTGCCGGTGGCTCGGCCAAGCAGGCGCGTAATCGCGAAAATCAGGCGGTGCTGCCTTTGCGCGGTAAGATTTTAAACGTCGAGCGGGCGCGGTTTGATAAAATGCTCTCAAGTCAGGAGATTGGCACGTTAATCACGGCGCTGGGCACGGGGATTGGCCGCGAAGAATTTAATATCGACAAGCTGCGCTATCATAAAATCATTATCATGACTGACGCCGATGTGGATGGCTCGCATATTCGCACATTGTTGCTGACCTTTTTCTTTCGGCAAATGCCGGAGCTGATCGAGCGTGGCT
The DNA here is from genome assembly GCA_015487305.1 of Parvularculaceae bacterium. GTDB lineage: Bacteria > Pseudomonadota > Alphaproteobacteria > Caulobacterales > Parvularculaceae > S012-90. The sequence goes on from WFQB01000303.1 coordinate 5,484, forward strand.
ATCTTTATATTGCCCAGCCGCCTTTGTATAAAATTACCCGGGGCAAGTCCGAGCAATATTTGCTCGATGAAAAAGCGCTGGAAGATTATTTATGCCGCGAAGGATTGGAAGAGGCAGAATTGGAACTGGCTTCCGGTGAGAAAATTATTGGCAATGATTTATCGGCTTTGGTGGAAGCTTCGCGGCAGGTGTTGTCGGTATTGGATAATTTCCCGGAGCGTTTTCCCCATAATGTGATTGTGCAGGCGGGACTGGCCGGGGCTTTGGGCGAGGCGCTGGAGGATCAGGCCGTGGCCAATGGTTTTGCTGCGCGTATGGATGAGATTTCTGAAGACTATGAGCGCGGCTGGAAAGGCGAACTTGATGGCAAGGGCGGGGTGATACTCGCCCGTGAAGTGCGCGGTGTGCGTGAGGCCTATCATTTAAGCGCTGAATTACTAAGCTCGGGGGATGCAAGGCGGCTTGGGGAATTGCTGGCGCCGATGGCGGAAACTTTTGCCAAACCGGCTGAGTGGCGAGCGAAAAATACCGAGCATGCGCTTTATGGCCCGGCGCAATTGGTGCAGGCGGCCAAAGACGCGGGAGCCAAAGGCGTCTCCGGCATTCAGCGCTATAAGGGCTTGGGCGAAATGAATCCCGACCAATTATGGGAGACCACATTGGACGCCGATGCGCGCCATTTATTGCAGGTGAAAATTGAAGCGGCGGACGAAGCTGATGGTATTTTCTCGCGCCTGATGGGCGATGTGGTCGAGCCACGTCGGATATTCATTCAGGAAAACGCGCTGACAGCGGCGCTGGATGTTTAGAAGTTTCTTTTGTGGGTTTCTTTGCCAGCGCTTTTGGCCCGCCTTCGGGGTGTCGAAGCGGGGTTTGGGTAAACA
>WFQB01000304.1 GCA_015487305.1 Parvularculaceae bacterium
ATCTTGGCAACCCGCAAGCGGTGGATAGCTATCTCAACACTCTGGCCACGCAGGGCGACCCCGCCTCAACAGCTTTGCTAAATTCTTTAATCAACGCCGCTGATATAATGCTGGCTTCTGATTATTTTTCCTATACCACAGCCGCTGGCGTCAATGTCTATCAATTAAAGCTGGTCAATAATGCCATTACCAGCACTTATACCTCGCTAGCAGCCTGGTATGATTACACCACCCCCGGCCAAACCAGCTATGGTGTTGGCGTTTATGGGGAACGCACGCCTGTCTATGATGTTCCCATTACCGGCTCTGCCCGCTATGAGGGCACTACGGTCGGGCAATTATGGAATGAAAACCGCGTCAACTATCTAACCGGCGGCGTTACCTTTGATATGGATTTCCTGACCCGCCAGCTGGATTTTACCTATATCGCAGAAGTTGGAGAAACCGGCATTGATGGGCAAACCATTTTCCTGCCCTATGACACTTTCACCGGCACAGGTGAAATCACAAATGATACTTTCTTTGGCGACTTTACCAGCGATAGCGATGACACGATGGTCGGCGAATTTGAAGGGGCCTTTTTTGGCCTTGCCGCCGATGAAGTTGGTGGCACCTTTGTCTTTGGTAATGGGGATGCCTATGGAATAGGTGGTTTTATTGCCATCAAGCAAGATAACTAAAACCCATTTCTTATCTGAAATTCAAAAGGCCTCGCAATTTGCGGGGCCTTTTGCTTGTGACAGAACCAAAACGCTTATTAAAATTTTCGTGTCACGCCAATATCGGCGGAATGGCGTTCATAGCTGTAAAACTCATTATTGGAATCATTGATGAGATAGCTATAGCTGAGAACTGGCGCAAAACTCATAAATCGCCAATCCCGCTTGGTCAGATAAATGCTTATGCCTGATGTTGTATCTATGCGCTCCTTAAAGGTTGGGAAAAGCGGGTCTATACCATCATAGGTGCGATAGAAAAATTGTGGTGACAGTTGAATTGTAATGCCATGGGGCAATTCACGACGATAGCTGCTACTTACTCCGATCTGCGTGTTCTTCTGGGATGGCGCCCGGGATTCCTGCCGCGTTGCCTGTAGGGAAAGCGCTAAAGTTGATTTTTTGGTCAAGGCGCGCTGGAGCGAAGCGCTGGCCGTATATATCGGGCCATTGCGGTCACTGATTGAAGCATAACGGGCATAGGCGTAAGAGCCGCGCAAGCTGACGCGATTGCGTTGCGATAAGGGTGTCGTCAGAACCAGCCTTGCGCCTAGAGATTTTGAGTAATCCCTGCCGCCAAATTGGCGCTTATTGGTCGTCGCCAAAATACTGACCGTGCGCTTTTTATTTTGGAACCGTGGCCCTATTTCAAAAGTCGCTGAAGCATCATCAAACGCTACTTGCTTATAATCCAGAAGGCGTAAACTACCGCGGACTTCCAATCGCCAATTTTTACCCAATTTCGGCAGGGCGCTAACGCTGATGGAATTTGAAAACCCCACCCCCGATTTGGCCTTGCGGTCCTCGCTCGGTTTAAAAATAATCTCCGACCCTAAAAGACCGGATATACTATCAAGCTCGGTGCCGGAATTAATATTGGTGCTTGGGGCTATGGAAGACGACCAGGAAATAGTAACCAAACGACGCGCTTCAATCTTCCCCAGATAGACGCGTATCTTTTTACGCACAGCATCCGGTAAATCATTGGCAAGCGCGAGCCGGAAATGATAGGTGGCCGCGCTATCCTTTTTTTGTTCAAACAAAACTTTTGCCAATTCCAACCGAATGCGCACCAGGCCCGGGTCATGGTCTAGAATTGTTCGAAAAACCTCCTCAGCCTCTTTGTGGTGCCCACGGCGCATGGCAATGAGACCAGCCAAAAAGGCAATTTGCACAACATCCACTTTTTCTGGATCGGCATTAACCAGGCTTTGTAAAATTCTTTCGGCCTCATCAAGCCGGCCTTGATTGTATAATTTTTCGGCCAGCGCAACGGCCTCTTTGCCCGATAAGGACAGGCTTGGGGGCGGATGGGCGATTTCTGCTTCAGCCAGCACGCGCTCGCCGGAGCTTTGCGCCAGTGCCTGTTGCGCCTGCAAGGGCATGAGCGCCGCCAGTGCTATCACACTTGCACAAGTTTTGATGTGACCGCCCATGCGCGAAAAGACCCGATTACCCAGCAAAATCGCTGACCGCTAGTCTCGGCGCTCATGGTTAATGAAGGTTTACACTTTTAAAGGAAGACGCGATCGCCCAGCGTCTTAAGCGCTGTCTTTGGAGGGCGCATCCTTGACCTCGGCCCCGCTGGACACGGTCACCATGGCCGGGCGCAGCACACGCTCGCCAATGACAAAGCCGGGCTGGACAATATCCACCACAATTCCCGCTGGCGCGCCATTGCCCGGTACTTCGGCTATAGCCTGATGGAGATTGGGGTCAAATTTCTCCCCTGCCGGCTCCAGACGAATAACCCCATGGCGTTGCAGGGCGCTCATCATTTCTTTTTCCGTCAGTTGAATACCATTGATGAAGGATTCGATCACATCTTTGGGGGCATCGCCGTCCGGGGCGGCATCAAGAGCGCGCTGGAAATTATCGGCCACAGTCAACATATCGCGGGCAAAGTTCGAAATACCAAATTTGGCAGCATCCTGCTTTTCCCGGTCTGCCCGGCGGCGGGTATTTTCCAGCTCGGCGGCAAGGCGCAACATGCGATCTTTAACAACTGCCAAATCTTGCTCCAATTGCGCTATTTGCGCCTCAGGAGATGCCTCAATATCAGCCTCTAGGTCTGCCTCTTCATTATTCCCATTATCGGCCCCATTTTCACAAGGCTCAAGCTCATCTTCGGGAATGCTGTTTTTGTGGTCAGCCATGGTTCCTGTTGGTCCAATTCATGTTAAAATTCTGCCGTCTTAATCCAGTAGACGTGTCTGAACGCCGCATTTAGTCGCTCGCGGTGTTTTTTTCAAGCCATTTGGAGCCATAGTTCGAAAACAAGGCTAAAGGCATATCATGAGTAAACCCACCAAAAGATCGTCAAAAAGCGGGCAGGACCATCTTGCCATAATAGAGACCACTATCGGCTCCCCCGAGGAAGCAAGGCGGCTGGCCCGGGCGCTGGTTGAAGAAAAGCTGGCCGCGTGCGTCCAAATCTCACAAATCACCAGCCATTATATGTGGCAAGAGCGCGAACAGGAAGAAACCGAATATCGATTGCGCCTTAAAACCCGCGCATCTTTATGGCCAAAAATCGAGATTTTCATCCAGCAGGCGCACCCTTATGATGTGCCCCAACTGATTTTTTATAAACTATCCGGAGCCAGTGCCGATTATCAGGCGTGGGTGTTTGAGGAAACCCAATAGGGTTTTGTCCTTAGTCTTTGGCCTAGAGTAATTTGGTGACAATCTCGGCGGTGTAATTGACCAGAGGAATGACCCGCGCATAATTCAGCCGGGTTGGCCCGATAACACCGACCACCCCAACAATCTGTTTCGACTTGTCTTTATAGGGCGTCAAAATCAGGGAAGAACCGGAAAGCGAGAAAAGCGGATTTTCCGAGCCGATAAAAACGCGCACCCCTTCGCCGGATTTTGCCGATTGCAATAATTCAATCACATCTTTTTTGCGCTCTAGGTCCTGAAACAATAGGCGCACAAGCTCAATATCTTCCGCTGTTGTATTATCCAGCAAATGCGCTTGCCCGCGCACGATGAGATTATCGCCCCCTTGCGAAAGCGCCGCCACCCCCCGGCGCACCAATTCTTGTGTCAGCTTATCAAGACTGGCTCTGGCTGAAGCCATTTCACGTTCAATATCGGCGCGGGCCTCTGCCAAGGTGCGACCTTGTAATTGGGCGTTTAAATAATTGCTGGCTTCGGTTAACGCCGAAGCTGGCAGCCCCTTGGGCAAAGCAATAACCCGGTTTTCAACTTCGCCAGTGCTGGAAACCAAAACCAGTAATGCCCGCTCGGGGCTAATCGACACAACCTCAATATGCTTTAAGGGCCTGTCGGTTTTACCGGTAAGAACGAGGCTTGCGGTCTGGGTCAAACCGGCCAAACGCCGGGCCGCATCGGACAATGCCGTATCCAGATCCACCTTGTCTTTCATTTCTTCTTCAAGGGCGCAGCGCTCTTCTTCGTTCAGCGATCCAATTTCCAGCAGCCCATCTACAAAAAGCCGCAAACCCTGATCCGTTGGCATGCGACCGGCCGAAATATGCGGTGCATGCAAGAGCCCCATATCGGTTAAATCGGCCATGACATTGCGAATGGTGGCGGGCGATAAAGCAAGTGCCTTGCTATGGCTGAGCGTGCGCGAGCCCACCGGATCACCGGTTTCCAAATAGCTCTCAACGACAAGGCGAAAGACCTCCCGTGAGCGATCGTCAATATTTGTTAAAAGGCTCATGAATTTAAGTGTAATGCATTTTTTGCCCTTGTGGGAACTGCTTTTCTTAGAGACCTGGTCTTAGGGGCCTTCAATGACCGCTATGCGATTTTCTGTCAGGGAAGAAACAAAAATCCTGCCATCCGCCCCGCGCACTGCGCCAGTGACATCCTGAAATCCCCCTTGCGGGTCTTGCCAGCTTTGTAAAACCTTGCCATCGGACCCGAGCCGCAACAGGAAGCTATAGGGC
>WFQB01000305.1 GCA_015487305.1 Parvularculaceae bacterium
GGAAGATTGACCAGCGGCACACTGGTTTCGGTTAAGGCCTTGCTGATTGCGGGCAGAATCCCAAGCGCATAAAGCGCCGCCACGGGGATAACAAAAATCCTGCCAATGGTTTTTAAGAAAGGCGAATAGATGATTTTATTGACCAGAATGCGGGCGGCCAAAAAGATGAAAACCCGTTTGCCAAAGGCAATGACAGCGCCAGCTCCAAACAGTGAGCGCGTCACCTGTTCGCCCGCTGCAGTGAAGGCATAGGCGAGAATAGGCAGCAGCAGGGGCAGGAATATCAAACTAAAACGGCGCAATTTGGCCAGTGGGGAATGGTCACCCTCTGGTGGGGCGATGAGTTTTTTCAAGCGAGGGTTCAGGAATTTTGCGGCAATCATAGCCAGCAAGAAAGCTGCCACCAAAAGCCCCAACTGGGCATAGGCCGCAGGGCTGGTAATCCAGGCCAAGGCAATTGCCTTGGCCTTTTGCCAATAATCCAAAATCATTTCCATGAAAAACCCCGTTCTTGATCCCGTCGGGGAACAGAATAAGCTGATTTTCGGGATATTTTCAAATATTGAAAAAATGGCTCCCCGGGTCGGATTCGAACCAACGACCGATCGGTTAACAGCCGATTGCTCTACCACTGAGCTACCGAGGAATAGGTGCCGATGGGTCGTATAGCAAAGGCTTGCTTGGCGGTCCAGCGCCTTTTTCAAGCTTTTTTGAGGGCTAAAATGCCCCCCAGATTGCTTTTTGTACAAATACCGAGTCGGAACAATATTTACCGATGGTCCCCTTAAATTATGGGCAGGCCACAACGAATACGGCCCTGACTTGGGGAATCAGGGCCGTTACTCACTGTCGTGGGGTATGGTGGGGTATCTTCTTGGGAGAAGATAGAATCACTGTGGCTCGAATTTCTTAACAACTTCTTAACAGGGTTAAGAAGTTTCGGAAAACTGCTAAAAACCCTTATTTTCCTAGGGGTTTTGTCGGCGCTCTTTTGATAAATTCGTGTTTTTCAGCCACATATTCTTGTGGCGGTTGGCTATCTCTGCCCTCATCATCATCCCCCTGCTGCTCTGCAATCAAGTCTTCAATATCGATCATTAGCCCGCTTTCTGAGGCACCATGGGAAAAAGCCGGCTGTTTTTCTCCGGTCCAAAGCCCCCGAAAGAAGCGGGCAATATCAACCCCAATCGCATAAAGAGCGGGAACAAAAATCAATGAAACAAATAGGGCGAAGAATACCCCAAAGGCGAGGGCGACAACCATGGGCGAAAGGAATTTCGCATTGATCGAATTCTCCAACAATATTGGCATCAAACCGACAAATGTCGTTACCGAGGTAAGCAAAATGGGCCGGAATCGTGTTGTGCCTGCCTCAACCAGAGCGGCGAAAGCCCCAACCCCTTCTCGTCGCAATCGATTGACGTAATCAATGAGAACCAGATTGTCATTGATGGCCACCCCAGCAGCTGCAGTCCATCCGAAAATGGAAAACAGGGCAAAAGGAATGCCGACTATTAAGTGCCCAAAAATAGCCCCCATTAAAGCGAAGATAATCGCTGTCATGATGAGGATGGGTTGCCAGTAAGAATTAAAGCCGATCGCCAGCAGAACATACATACCGCCCAGAGCCGCCAGCAGAAGGATCATAAATTCCTGCATAAACTCAGCTTGGGCTTTGTTGTCACCACGATTTTCTATCTGTACATTGGGATGGCGCTGATTAAATTGTGGGACAAAATCATTATAAAAATCTTTGGTAATCGGTCCACTTTCAACGCCTTCTCGTAGATTGGCCGTGATGGTGGTTGAAAGTTTGCGATTAAAACGGTTGATCCGACTATAAGACGGGGCATAGGTGATCTCGACGACGGCGGCGAGGGGAATCTCTCGCCCATCGGCAGTGCGAATACGGAAGCTTTGCAGGCTATCAAGGCTTTCACGGGTTTCTTTGGGATAACGCACCATCACCCGCACATCATCACCATCGCGAGGCAAGCGCTGCACTTCTTCACCATAATAGGCCTGACGGACCTGATTGGCCGCTTGGGCTAGGGTAATACCAAAACGCTCAGCGCCCGGTTTTAAGTTAACCTGAATTTCCTCATTGGCCGATTGCAGGCTGTCGCGCACATCATAAGTGCCATTGACCGAGCGCAGATAGGCCTTGATTTCTTCTGAGGCCAGACGCAATTCGTCAAGGTCATTGCCTTCAATGCCAAAAGCGAGATCAGCATTGCCGCTATTAATGGTGTAATTGACGGTTATGCTTTCCGCGTCGGGAATATCACCGATTTTTTCACGCAGGCGATCTGCAATCTGCTCCATGCTAATTTCGCGATAATTGCCATCAATGACTGTTAGCCAGGCCTGAACATTATTATCATCAGCGCTAACCCAAGCGCTTTCGATAAGTTCTTTGCCATATTCTTCCTCCAAATCGGCACGCAATTCATCCGAGGCTTGTGTAACTATCTGATAAATTTGTTCATTGCGCGAAAAGGGTGTGCCTTCCCGGGGGGTGATGGTGAGGGACAGAAAGGTGCCTTCAACCTCGGGCATGAAATTAAACTTGATCCAGCCTTGCTGAAACAGGGAAATGGATATTGCAAAGGCCATGACAAAAATGGTGGCCGTGATATAGCGCGCCTTAATCGCCATTGAAATAAATGGACGATAAAGACTTTTGGCGACCCAGATCAGGCTGTCAGCAATTTTTTGTTGCAGGCGATAAAAGCCGTTATCGCGATTGATAGGCTTCATATGGGCCAGATGCGAAGGCAGAATGAAAAAGGATTCAATCAGTGAAAAGGACAGGGCAAAGATAATTGTCCATGTGATGTGCTTGGTGAAATCCGAAACCCCGCCGGACAGGAATATCCATGGCAGGAACATCATCATGGTGGTGAGAACCGCAAAGAACACCGGCTTAAGAACGATTTGCGTACCGACCGTCGCGGCATCAAGACCAACGCGCCCTCGCTCCACCTGCCGGTGTATGCTTTCGCCAACGATGAGGGCATCATCAACGACAATGCCAATCACCAGCAACAGCCCAAACAGCGATAACATGTTGAGGGTAACCCCAACCATAGGCATGAATATCACCGACCCGATAAAGGAAACAGCAATGCCGACGGCAACCCAGAGGGCGACTTCCAAGCGTAAGAAAAGCAGCAGGACGACCACAACCATGGCAAGACCAAGAAGGGCATTGGAGCTAACCAATTCCATGCGCTCGGTATAGGCTTCGGAAAAGTCAAACCACAGACTCATGGTGACCCCTTCGGGCAGGGTTTCTTGTCTTTCCTCCAGCCAGTCTCGCACGGCCTTTGACATGCGGACAACATTGACATTTTCCGGTTGTTGGACACCAATGAGAAGTGATTTTTTTCCATCAAGGGAATCAATAGCGTTATCATCAACAAAACCGTCAATGACAGTGGCCACATCTCTCACCCGCACAACCGAGCCATCAAGATTTTGCCGCACAACGATACGCGAGAACTCTTCTTCATTATCTGCAAGATTGCGCGTGGCTAATTGGACGTTACCAGTTTCGGTACGCACCGTCCCGGAAGACAAGTTGATGGAGGAGCCGCGAATGGCATTAGCAACATCGCCAAAGGTGAGGCCATAGCGACGCAAAGCTTCCTCGGAAACCTCAATAGAAACTTCTTCCCGGCGAGCACCATAAAGATTGACCAAAGGAGAGCCATCGGGCAGGGCGGCGACTTCATCGCGCAATCGACGCCCGAGTTTTGCCATGGATCGCTCATCAAGATTGCCGGCGATAGTCACATAAATGATATCATTATTAAAGTTGAAACGCCGCACAACGGGGGGGAAAGCATCTCTTGGTAGGGTGCTGATTCCATCGACGCGGTTTTTAATCTCGGTTAAAAACTCAGTAAAATTGGCGCCTTCATTCATGCTAATCGTAAGATTAGCAAAGCCCTCTCCAGCGGTTGCGGAGATATCTTTTAAATTATCAACATCCTGAACCGCTTCTTCAATTCGCAATAAAATTTGATCTTCGACCTGTTGCGGGTCAGCCCCCGGCCAGGCCACAGAAACGGACACCATGTTCATTTTTGCAGAAGGAAAAACCTCCCGGCCAAGTTTGTTATAAGTAATGACACCAGCAACGATGATGACGAGCATCATCAGATTGGCGGCAACGCTGTTTTTTGCCCACCATGTGATCAATCCGTTCATTGTGCGGCGCCCCCGCTACTCGTATCGCCGCCACCGCTCATGCCAGAATCCTTATCTGTGTTTGTGGCTTCACTGTCATCATTTTGATTGTCAGCTTCTTCGGGAGAAACTGGCGAAGATAGGGTTTCGCCCGGAGCAAGCGGAATGACCGCTTCGCCAACTTTTGCAGACCCCAATCGCGAGACCACAATCTTTTGACCCGGGCTAATGCCTTGTGTGATGACAAGACCACGGGGGATTGAGGCCGCTATGGTTACGGGTTTCTTGTGTAGGATATTTTCATCATCGACAATATAGACGGAATTATCCGATTGAACGGCAATGCGTGGTAAAACAAAGGCATTGTCTATTTTTTGCCCGAGAATTTCTGCTGTTACAAAAAGACCCATGGCCAGAGGAAAACCATTATCGGCGCCTTCGCCATAAGGATCATCAACTTCGACAATCGCCGAGATCTGTCTGGTGGTTGGATCAATAGAGGCATCAGTGCGCACAACGCGCCCTTGCCAGTTTAGAACCCGCCCGCCCATTGTGGCGCTGAGTAAGACTTTGGGTGCTGGAAATGGACTGCTGTCGGCCGTATAGGCAAGAGGCAAGCCAAGGCGGGTAAAGTCCTCATCGGTCAATGGCACGCGTATCAAGGCCACATCGGTGGAAAAGATTTGTGCCAATTGTGCGCCCGGTCCGATAAACTGACCAATATCAGCCAGTTTTTGGCGAATACGCCCATTAAACGGCGCACGAACGACAGTGCGCGCAAGATTTAATTCGGCATTGGCGACGTCGGCTTTGGCCGCCTGATAAGAGGCGCGGGCCTGTTGTAATTGCGGCATGCGCAAAGCAAGGGGCGATAATTGTCCATCTTCCGCGCCAATATCATGGGCATCCTTGGCTGCAAGGTCGGCTTCGACCTCGGCAACTTTTAAGGCCTGTTCTGCCTGCGCCAATCCCGCTTGGGCTCTGGCAAGGGCAACTTGATAATCTGCATCTTCTATTTTGACGAGCTGCTCACCCTTGCGAATGACCCCGCCATTATTGAAGTTTTTGGAAACCGCTTCGATTTTGCCGGAAACCTGCGCTGATAAAGCGATTTCTGTTTCCGGGGAAACCTCGCCTTGGGCAATTACCGAGAGATGGACATTTTCCGGCTCGGCAATTTCCACAAATACCGTGGGCTGCGCTTTTACCGGATCGGTTTTCTCGACCTTCGGGCGCATAGAGCCGGTAAAGGAGATGATTGCTATACCGACAAAGATAATGCCAAGCACGGCGCCGAAAGAGCCTAGAACAACAAAAATTTTACGGATCATGGGGTGTCTCCTAAGCCGAGATTGCCTCGGATTGTTTCAGGCGCGGCTTTTGCTGCTGCCGTATTTTCTGCAAATGTTGAAGCTATGAGGGAAGCGGAAGATGTTTTGGTTTCCTCAAACGGGGAGATATCTGCCCGCCACCAGCGACGAAAAAGATTGCGCGGTTTGTTTTGATTGGCCGAGCTGTTTTGACTGTCTTGCCCGTCAATGGAGAAATTTCCCCCAAGGGCCATGTAAAGGCCGATGCGATTGGACAGGCGGGCGGATTTGGAATCGATATATTGCGACTCTGCCAATATGCGTCTTTGCTGGGCGTTGATGAGATTGAAAATATTGGTAGTGCCGTTGATATATTGACGCTGGGTCAATTCTTCGGTGGCAACCGCTTCTTCATAGGCGATGTGTAACGCCTCTTCGCGGGCTTCCAATATGCCTTCATTCATCAAAGCATTTTCAATTTCTGAATAAGCATTCAGTACGGTTTGCGCATAGGCATAGGCGCTGGCCCGGGCGCGGGCGGCGGCGCCTTTGGCATTGGCGCGTAGAGCGCCGCCTTGGAAAATCGGTTGGGCAATGCTGGTTAAAAGCGTGCCGGCTAAAGCGTCGATATCGAAAATATCAGAAAAATTAGCAGAGCTGCCATTGCCCGAAGCCGTAAGGCGCAAAGAGGGCAATAAAGCTTTGCGAGCTGCGCTAGCATTTAGACCGGCCGAGCGCATGCTGGCTTCAGCGGCGATAAGATCGGGGCGCCTTGTCAAAACCTGTTGCGGGGTGCCAATGCCGCGCACCGCGCCATCTTCTCCTGATAGAGAGGATAGATCCGGTAGGTTTGCGGCTGCGGCCAGTTCTGCCGATGGATAGCGACCCAGTAAAAGCTCAAGACGTCGGGCGGATTCTTTTTCAACGCGCTCACGGGTTAGTAATAAAGCGCGGCTGGTGGCGAGGGAGGAGCGGGCGAGGCGCACATCAAGCGGCGAAGAGATGCCGCGCTCATAGCGCCTTGTGGTAATGCGTAAATTGGCTTCGCCAGTGGCCACATCGCGTTCAGCCAGCTCTCTTTGCAGGCGCGCTGCGACAAGACCATACCAACCCTGAGCTACGGCCCCGGCAATAGACAGGCGCGCGGCGTCATAATCGGCCTGACTGGAGCGGGCATCAAGATAGGCGGCGCGGGTGCGGTCTGTAAGGCGTGCCCAAATATCGGCCTCCCAAGACAGGCTGGGGGTAAAGCCATAGGCGGTATTGTAATTTCTGTTGCCCGCAGGCGGTAATTCCGGGCTGGCCGTTCGGGTGGAAGAGATATTGGCGTTGAGGGAGGGCAAAAGGCCAGCGCGAACCGCATAGGCCCCCTGTCTGGCGGCATTTAATCGCTCGGCGGCCGCGCCCAGATTATTGTTATGAGCCATGGCCTCGCCCACCAGCGCTTCCAAAGCCGGATCCTGCAGGATTGTTAGCCAATTGGCTGTTAATGCGGCGCTCTGGTCATCGCCTGCTGTAGAGGCTGTTTCGGTAAAGCTGCCGGGAATTTGCGACAGGGTCGCTTCTTCAACCGGCGTGCTGGCGCAGCCAGTGGCAATTGTAATTGCCAATAGTGCAACGCCCATGCGCCATTTTGGCGACATGGTGTTTGAAAGCCCTGAACGGCCATACGCAATTTCGGAATGGTAGATCATTCCCACAATTTTCACCTTAAACACCCGATAGTGCCTTTGCCGACAATTCTACGCTTTGTATCCACAGCCTATGTGGACATCTTGCGAAGAACCGGTGGAAAGACCGGTTCGCTCCATTTTTAGCGACCCCTATCCGGCATCAGACATTGCGAGAATGAGGCTTAGCCTCTTTTCCCCCGCTGATTGCGGATGACCCAAGCATTAGCAGGGTTATTCATTGTGACAAGCCGCTTCTTGCTAAATTCCCGTCAAGGTTAGGGCAAAAACGTAAAATTTATCAAAATTACAAAAGGTTAGGGCAATTTATTGAGAAATGGGGCAGGGCAAAAGGCCAGAAAAACAAGGGGTTATAAAACTATGTGGTTTTTGAGTCACGGGGGATAAAATTTATCGAAATTCGATATGTGTTGATATGTAGGAGCTTAAACTGGAGGCCACGGCCGGAATCGAACCGGCGTACACGGCTTTGCAGGCCGCTGCGTCACCACTCCGCCACGTGGCCTTCCGGAAACTTTTTCGCCCGATTGCCGGGAGGGAAAAAGAAGTGGTGTGAGCGAAGGGTCATAGCTTGCCCCTTGGCTGGCGTCAAAGGGGTTTTGAAATTTTTAAATCTTGCCTCTAAGCGGGCCTTAAGGGGCACAAAATCGGCGCTGGCTCTATTGTGCTGACCACGCGAAACAGTTAGGGAAACCCTATCAGAATAAAGACCCATAATTTTCAGGAAATAGCGCTCATGGATTTCGCCACTGCTCGCAAACATATGGTTGATAGTCAGGTCCGTCCCAATGATGTGACCGATTTGAGATTGCTCAAAGCTCTGGAAATTACGGCGCGGGAGAGATTTGTCCCTGAAGCCCAGAAACCACGCGCTTATATGGAAATGGATATTCCGCTGTTTGAGGGGCGCTGGCTTTTAAAGGCGAGAGATTTTTCCAAGCTAATCCACGCTGCCGGCATATCCGATCAGGATCTGGTGCTGGATATTGGCTGTGGCTATGGCTATTCAACCTCAATCCTGTCGCATATTGCCGGCATGGTGGTGGCCCTGGAAGACAATCCGGAGATTGTTGCCGAGGCTGAAAAAAATCTCAGCGAGGACCAGCGCGATAATGAAGTGGTGGTTGAGGGGGCGCTGACGCAAGGAAAGCCTGATCAGGGCCCTTTTGATGCGATTATTATTGCCCATGGGGTGGAGTTTGTTCCTGATGAATTGCTGGCGCAGTTGAAAGATGGCGGGCGTCTGGTGACAATCATCAAGCGCGAGGCCATTGGTCAGGCGGTTTTAATCACGCGAAATGGCGATGATTTTGGGCATGTGGCACTGTTTGAGGCCAGTCC
>WFQB01000306.1 GCA_015487305.1 Parvularculaceae bacterium
CAATCATTCCCCCTTGTCAGCCACGGTAATAAAAGTCAAAAACCAGCCATATTTCATTTCGCCGCGCCAACAGCGGCCCAGCAAAGAGGCTATTTCCATGACCGCTATTCTCGATATTACCGCTCGCGAAATTCTCGACAGTCGGGGCAATCCCACGGTGGAGGTTGATGTCATTCTCGAAGATGGCTCGCTGGGCCGGGCCGGGGTGCCTTCCGGGGCTTCGACAGGGGGCCATGAAGCCCATGAACTGCGCGATGGCGGCACACGTTATGGGGGCAAGGGCGTTCAAAAAGCGGTGGCAGCGGTCAATGGGGAGATCTTTGAAGCGCTGGTGGAGATGGATGCCGAAGAGCAGGTCGCCATAGATGAAACCATGATTGAGCTGGATGGTACAGAGAATAAATCGCGCCTTGGGGCCAATGCGATTTTGGGGGTTTCGCTGGCCGTGGCCAAGGCCGCAGCCGAAGCCTGTGGCCAGCCGCTATATCGCTATGTGGGCGGCACGGGGGCAAATCTGCTACCAGCACCAATGATGAATATTATCAATGGCGGGGCCCATGCAGATAACCCGATCGACATTCAGGAATTTATGATCATGCCCCTCGGTAGCGCGAATTTTTCCGAAGGCTTGCGCTGTGGGGCCGAGATTTTCCATGCCCTCAAAAAAGAATTGGCAAGCGCCGGACACAACACCAATGTCGGCGATGAGGGTGGCTTTGCACCGGGGCTTTCGTCGACCAAAGAAGCTCTCGATTATATCATAAAAGCCATTAGAAATGCTGGCTATGACCCTGAAAAAAATGTATTTATTGCCTTGGATGCAGCCGCTACTGAATTTTACAGAGACGGTAAATATGAGCTTGCCGGAGAGGGCAAGAGCCTCACCTCGGAAGGCTTTGCCGACTATCTGGCAGTGCTGGCCAGTGATTATCCGATTGTCTCCATTGAGGATGGCATGGGCGAAGATGACTGGGCAGGGTGGAAAGTCCTGACCGACAAAATTGGCGATAAATGCCAGCTTGTGGGGGATGACTTATTCGTCACCAATGAAAAGCGCCTGCGCCGGGGGATAGAGGAAGGCAGCGCCAATTCGATCCTGATTAAGGTCAACCAGATTGGCACTTTGACCGAAACTTTGGCGGCTGTGGAGACTGCCCATAAGGCCGGTTTCACCGCCGTTATGTCGCACCGCTCCGGCGAGACTGAGGATGCGACTATTGCCGATCTGGCGGTTGCTACCAATTGCGGCCAGATCAAAACCGGCTCGCTGGCGCGCTCTGACCGGCTTGCCAAATACAACCAATTATTGCGTATTGAAGAAGAACTGGGTCCCGTGGCGCGCTATGCGGGCGGGGCAGCTTTTGGCAAATAGGGGCAATATGGCCGAACTTTTCAAACCCTATAAAATTCGCCCGGCCAGAAATGAGGATGGCCCGGCAATTACGGCCCTTATTTATGAGATTTTACACGAATATGGCCTGCCGCCAGACCCGCAAAACACCGATCAGGGGCTTGATCGGGTCGAGGAATATTTCGATCTGTTTGAAGTTATTGAGGCCCCCGGCAAGGGGATTATAGCCACTCTTGGGCTGATTAGCCGTGATCCGTCAGGTATCCTTCGACAGGATCAGGCAGCGCCACGGGATGAGGTCTCCTGTGAGTTACCCGAGCACGGCAGGGCCGCGACTGCGGCCCCGGCGCCATTATTGAAGAAAGATGGGCGCCGCCCACGTCCAACCGAAGGTTGGCCAGCAAATATGCAAGGCGCTACGCGCCGCGAGGCAAAAGAAGGCATCCTTCGACAGGCTCAGGATGAGGAGGGCTCTCATAGTGCAGAGCAGCAAAGCGAACCAATAAGCTCGACCGGGCGTCGGCAATCATTTGCCGCCCCGCCGCCCTTCGAGACGCCGCCTCGCGGCGGCTCCTCAGGACGGGGGCCCGCGCACCAGCGCGGATCAGCCCCGCGAGGCAAAAGGTGCGAGCTGGTGAAAATGTTTGTGCATCCGAGCCAGAGGGGCAAGGGATTGGGGCAGTTTTTGCTGGATCGGGCTATAGAGCAGGCCAAGCTTATGGGCTTTACAGTGATGGAGTTGGAGACCGCCAGTGTTCTGAAAGAGGCGATAGGCCTTTATCGCAAGGCCGGGTTTGAGCAGACCGATAGCGGGCCCCATGCTAAGAGATGCGATATCACCATGGTTCGGCCTTTGTGACAGAACTGCCGCCAATTCACCAAAATGTAAGGAAGAATGGCTTGCGCCATGGCGCAGGCCCCCTACACTTCGCGCGGAATATTAAGTTTTCTTAGAAAAGCAAGTCATGGGGCACATTATGAAATTCACCAAAACAATCGGCCGGACACTCGGCTTTGCCGCTCTTCTTCTAGGTGCCAGCGCGCTTACCGCCTGCACTAATTTTCCGGAAATGGGCAATGCCCAGAAAAGCGCCAAAGAGCAGGTCAATCTTCCAGCCGGGGTGACCCTTGTCGAAACGGTCAGCGCCGATGATGGCGATATCGTTATCCCTTTTAAAAAATATGTCCTTGATAATGGTCTTACCGTCGTGCTGCATGAAGACCGTTCCGATCCGCTGGTGCATGTGGATGTGACCTATCATGTGGGTTCGGCCCGCGAGGAAATTGGCAAATCTGGTTTTGCCCATTTCTTTGAGCATATGATGTTTCAGGGCTCTGAGAATGTCGGCGATGAGCAACATTTCAAAATCATTTCTGCCTCCGGTGGCACCCTAAACGGCACCACCAACACTGACCGCACCAATTATTTTGAGACCGTTCCAGCCAATCAATTGGAAAAAATCCTGTGGCTTGAAGCTGATCGTATGGGCTTTTTACTGCCGGCGGTGACGCAGGAGAAATTTGAAGTTCAGCGCGAAACCGTGAAAAACGAGCGTGGCCAGAATTATGATAATCGCCCTTATGGTTTGCTGCGTGAGCGGGTCAATGCTGCGCTTTATCCCTATGGCCATCCTTATTCCTGGCTGACCATTGGTTATATTGAGGACCTAAATCGGGTTAATGTGAATGACCTGAAAAAGTTCTTCCTGCGCTGGTATGGGCCGAATAATGCAACGCTGACCATTGGTGGCGATTTGGATGAGCAGGAAACCCTTGAATGGGTGGTGAAGTATTTTGGCTCCATTCCCCGTGGCCCTGAAGTAGACAAGCCGGTGGCGCCAGAGTTCAGCCTTGATCAAAACCGCTATATTTCCATGGAAGACAATGTCTCTTTACCATTGCTCTATATGTCATGGCCAACGGTTAAAGCGCGCCATCCTGATGAAGCGCCGCTTGATGTGTTGATGGATATTATGGGCGTTGGAGATACTTCGCTGCTTTACAAAAATATGGTCAAGCAAGGCCTTGCTGTGCAGGCAAGCGCTGGACATGGCTGTGGTGAATTGTCCTGCACCTTTACGGTGCTGGCCCTGCCTAACCCGGCCAAGGGGGCCAATCTCGCCGATCTTGAGAAAATTGCCCGCGACAGTTTTGCCGAGTTTGAAACCCGTGGTGTTCGCGATGATGATCTGACACGGGTGAAAGCCGGTATTGTTTCAGACATGATTTATGGTCTGGAAAGTGTGCGCGGCAAGGTCAGCCAGTTGGCGGCCTATGAAACTTTTGAGGGTGATCCCAATTATATCGGCAAAGACATTGCCCGCTATCAAGGCGTTACCAAGGATGATGTCATCCGGGTTTATGAGAAATATATCAAAGATAAGCCTGCAGTGATTATGAGCATTGTGCCGAAAGGGCAGCTTGAAATGATTGCCGCGCCGGATAATTTCACGCCGCCGGAACGGGTTGTGCCCGACTATGTGGAGACCAAGGAATCTGACCTCAATTTACGGGTTGCCATGGATGATTTTGACCGCTCGGTGCAACCAAAGGCGGGTAGTGAAAATCCAGTTGTCAAACTGCCTGAAATGTGGCGGGCAAAACTGGCCAATGGGGTTGAAGTGCTGGGGGCCGTTAATGACGAAACCCCGACCACGGCGATTTCCTTGCGTATTGAAACCGGGCAGAAAAATGAGAGCCTCGACAAGCTTGGCCTCGCCAGCCTGACAGCAAGCATGCTGAATGAGGCAACCACCAAATCATCCAAGGAAGAATTATCCAATCGTTTGGCCAAGCTTGGCTCTTCGATTTCTATTTCGGCGGGTGACAGCTATACGACCATGACCATTCGGTCTTTATCGGACAATCTTGATGAAACATTGGCGATTGCGGCTGAAAAACTTTTAATGCCGGCCTTTAGTGAAGATGATTTTGCGCGGGTGAAAGACCAGACCCTGCAAGGGATTGAGTTCAACAAGAAGCAGGCCCGCAACGTGGCGTCTGATGTATTGCGCAAATTGCTCTATGGTGCCGATAACAGCTTTGCCTATAGCGGGCTTGGCACCAAGGAGGCGGTTGAGGGGATTACCCTTGATGATGTCAAAGCGTTTTACGCTGATAATTATTCAGCGGCGATTGGATCGGTGATTGCGGTTAGCGATGTTCCGCAAGACAAGATGCTGAAAAAACTGGCTGTGTTTGAGGATTGGGATGCCAAGCCTGTGACAGAAGCCAAAATTGCCCCCATGCCGGAGCTTGCGGTTGGCACGCTCTATCTGGTCGACAAGCCGGGAGCTGCGCAATCGGAAATTCGTATTGGCAAACGGGCGCTGACTTATGATGCCACTGGAGAATATTACCGTGCGGGTCTCATGAATTATGCGCTTGGCGGGGCCTTTAACAGCCGCATCAATATCAATCTGCGCGAAGACAAGGGCTATACCTATGGGGCGCGCTCTTACTTTACCGGTGATGAAGATGCCGGACGTTACACGGCGCAGGCCGGGGTGCGCTCTGATGTCACTGATAAGTCGCTGGTTGAGTTTTATAAGGAGATCAGCACCTATGCCGAAAGCGGTATCACGCCGGAGGAACTGGCCTTTACCAAAAGCTCCATCGGTCAAAGCGATGCGCGGCGCTATGAAACCCCATTCCAGAAACTGGGCTTCCTTTCGAATATCCTGACCTATAATCTGCCAGACGGTTTTGTTGATGAGCAAAAAGAAATTCTCGCCAACATGACCGAAGAAGAGATCGATGCTCTTGCAGCCAAACATCTCCAGCTTGACGAGATGATCACCGTGGTGGTTGGCGATAAGGAGAAAATCCTTGAAGGTCTTGAGGCCTTTGATAAGCCGATTGTCGAACTGGATGAGGACGGTAATCCGGTTGAGTAGGGGTTAGGGAATTGGGCAGAGTTTGCTTCCCTACCTCTCTCAAATAGAGGGGTGGGGAAGCAGCTTTAACTCCAGTCATCCCCGCGACCCGCTGCGCCAGCGCCAGCGCGGCGAGAGGCGGGGACCCATCTCTGGAAGAAGCCACGGATTGCAAAAAGAAGTTCGTCTTCAAATCTTTCAGTAAAAATAACTGAGCTATCAGGGCGGAGAGGACCAGAGCTGGTTCCCGGCCTCATCCTGAGCGAAGTCGAAGGACGAGAAGCGCCATTACATGCTGCACCGCGCCCGGGATTGTCTGTTTGTTTTATGATATTCCGGGTGTGATGACGCGAGAAACTACTCGCCATGCCCCATTTAACCCTTTGGTAACGCTGATTGCGCAAAACCTATGGGGGCAATATCCGACAAACCAAAATATGAGCTTGCATGACCTTTTTGCGCCGTCTTTTTCTGGATGCTTTGCTGCCAGCCCTGTTGCTGCTGGGGATTTTTTACAATTCCCTGATGGCGATTAACGGGCCGGAGGGCACGATTGTACTAAAACGTCTGGAGCAGGAAAAGCAGGAAACTATTCAGCTTTTGGTTGCAAAACGTGCCGAACGCGCCATGTTGGCGAAAAGGGCGGATATGCTCTCTCTGCGCTCCATGGATGGGGATCTGCTTGATGAAACCATGCGCAAGGTTTTGGGTCTGACCGCCCCTGATGAACTGGTCATACCGGCTGCTGAGCTTGAAAAATATCTTGAAATATCCGGTTCATAAACCACCTTAAGAAAAGTGGCTAACTTAGGTATTTTTTCCCTTTGGCATGTTTTAGGTTAAAGTTCCTGAACAAGCCTTTCACGTGAAACAATGGCAAGGTAGGACCGCGGGCCCTCGCCCAAAACTGCTTTTGTAGTTTTGACCTCTCCCAGAGGAAAGGGTGGAGTGTTAGTTCCTGATTGTAAAATCGGGACAAGAGGCTGAATCTGGTTGGGCCGTGACTACGGCCCCGGCGACCATTCGCCGCCCCGCCGGTGGCGCTACGCGCCGCGAGGCAAAATCTTCCCTTGGCGGTAAAGCGCAGCATGCGTATAAGCAGGGCAATTACAGAAATTTGGAGAAAATCATGGCTGATGATGGCAGCGCCGCTAAAAGCAATCTAACCGCTACGGGCGAGGAATTGCGCCAATATTACTATGATATGCTGCTTATTCGCCGGTTTGAGGAAAAAGCCGGACAGCTTTATGGCATGGGCCATATTGGTGGATTCTGCCATCTCTATATCGGTCAAGAAGCGGTTGTTGTGGGCATGGAAGCGGTCAAGAAAAAGGGTGATCAGGTGATTACAGGCTATCGCGATCACGGCCATATGCTGGCTTGCGGCATGGACCCCAAAGGGGTTATGGCCGAGCTGACCGGCCGGTCCGGGGGCTATTCCAAAGGCAAGGGTGGCTCCATGCATATGTTCTCCACCGAGCAGAAGTTTTATGGCGGCCATGGCATAGTCGGGGCGCAGGTGCCCCTTGGGGCCGGGCTTGCAATGGCCAATAAATATCGCGGCAATGACCATGTGAGCTTTACCTATTTTGGCGATGGGGCCTCCAATCAGGGGCAGGTTTTTGAGGCCATGAATATGGCCAAGCTGTGGAATCTGCCGGTTGTGTTTGTGATTGAAAACAACCAATACGCCATGGGTACGGCGGTGCCCCGGGCCCATGCGGAAACCCATCTATATAAGCGCGGGGCGAGTTTCGGCATTCCCGGCTTCGAGGTTGATGGTATGGATGTGGTGGCGGTGCGTGAAGCCGGCCGTGAAGCCGTTGAGCGGGCCCGTTCTGGCGAAGGGCCAACCGTGCTGGAAATGAAGACCTATCGTTATCGCGGTCATTCCATGTCGGATCCAGCCAAATATCGCACCCGCGATGAGGTCGATCAGGTACGCGATACTTCGGACCCTATTGAGTTGTGTAAAAAGCGTATTCTGGAAGGCAAGCATGCCAGCGAAGAAGAACTGAAAGCCATGGACAAAGAGATCAAGGCCGTGGTCAAGGAATCAGCGGATTTCTCCCTTGCTAGCCCGGAGCCGGAGCCGTCAGAGCTTTATACGGATGTGCTCGCCGATTAGGCGATTTTTATACCCCATTTCAACCTGAGCGAAAAATTGTGTTACCGCGCAGGATCGGCTTAACTTTCACAATGGTAGTGCGATTGTGGCGGCTGTTTGTGGCCCGGGAGGGGGTAGAAGATGACAGGTAAGCGAAGGGAGTCCAAAATCGGCTTCCAGCATACGGAGGATTTCTCTCGGCTAAATATCGAAATCCAACGGGGATATCCCAACCTAGTGAAACCCCCCTATGTCAGCTGGCATCTTAGTGTTTGGCCCAAGCATAGCCAGCATCCGGAAGAGATAGACCCATCAGAAAGCCAAAAGAATTCAGCGAAAGAGGAGGTTGATAGACGTAGAAATTGGCTAAAAGCAAATAACGACTTTATTTCCGATCTAATCGGAGCTGAAAAAGCAAAGCAATTTGCCCTAGATGAGGAGCATATCGAAAAATATGCTGAACGTTACTTTAGGGGCAATGTCAGGACAATATCAGGTTTGGTCGGTTGTGATGCAATGCTGATGCGTGTTGAGTTTCATCCAGAACATGTCTCTTACACATTTCTCTTACCAATTTGCGATCCCTCTCGCCTAAGTTACAAAAAGAAAAATAAAGCGGCATATAATGAAAAAACATGGTCTTCACATGTGTATATGCATGAACAAACGGATGCTCGAGTTGATCGTTATGTCCAAACTATTTGGAGTAATATAGAAAGAAAAGGAACGGAAGAGGAGCAGGAGAATGAAGAGGATTTCCGTCGACGGGCTGCGAAAGAGTGGGATAAGCTTTTTGGCCCCATTTGGTATTTCGCCTTTAAGGATTTAATTGCGCATTTGAAGGCGCAATTGGAAGTTAAGGCTGAAGATAAGAATGATGTTTTCCTTACCATTCTACCCGGTGAAATATTTTGTAATTTTCGTGGCATTACACTGCCCAGATCTTGGTTGATCAAAGCCTATGGAACTGACGAACTCAAGAAACATGTCCGTAAAATGGAAGAAGGGGGAGAGCTCTTTGTTCCGACTGATCTAACAGATTTACCCTCAGTTATGCCCAAACAAATGATTCAGGAAAAATTGCATGTCACTGAATCATTTCTAGGAACACCACCACCAGAGACACCCAGACGTTGGAATCGTGTGAGCGCTGGGCGCGCTCTTCTTGCAAATTCGGCCCTTCGACATGCTTTGCATTGGGTTGGTGGGGTAAGTCCAGATGAAGATGATAACGAAAAAAATAATCCACACCGTTTGATAACCCATTATCATCGTCGAACCGTCGCGAATCTCGCAGTTGATGGTCGAGCACTTTATGCTTCGTCTTTATCAGCAGCTTATGATGATGATTTTAACAAAAGCGCAGCACTTTATGAAACGGCTTCGCGATATTGCATATTTTATTGCCGGGAAGATGACGAGAGCGCTCAAAAATTATTGGATCGTAGATTGGATAGGATGAATTTAAGCCTGCATTCCATGGAGACGTTGAGACTTCTCGCGTTGAAAGATTTGGACGGCTTGCTCAAGGTGGATCGTGAACTTGCACATCTTGAGCGTGAAATTGCACAAGCTGGAATGAGCCCAGAGGATGGGCGGGAAGAAGTGACTCAAATATATAAGGACATCCAGAATTTATCAAAATATACGACCGGCAGAGTCGATCAACGCGCCGCCCGTTCAGCTTTATATGCGGAGCAATTTCAAAGAATTGTCAGGAATGTTTATAAAGATAATCAATTTGAGAGAATAGAAGGCTTTGAACCCTATTCCGAATTTGTTCAGCGACGGTTATATAATCAGTTTTCCAATATCGCGCGTATTTGGGAGCGCTTACAAGGGTCCAGAGATAGGCTCGACCGGATATTGGAATTAAAGAACCTGCTAGAAATGAAGAGTATAACGAAGAATACTTCAGAAATAGCGCGCTATACTCTTTCGGTGGCCATTATCACCTTCTTAGCGCCGTTTTTTCCATCAGGACTTTTCAGGTGGATTGCTCTATTCATCATCGTAATTCTGATCATTTTTATTATTTGGCGACCTTCTGGAAAACCTATGAATTTTATCATAAGAAGAATAGTAAATCTTTGGAACTCAAAGTTTGGAAAGTAAGGGAGTTAAGCTACTACTATAGCAAACACTGTTCTGAACATAGATAATGAAGGACAATTGTGTGGATAACACCAACAGCATTTTTCAGCAGTCAGTTATGGCCGGCAAGACCTGTTTCATGGCCGGGGCGACCTCGGGGATCAATCAGCAGGTCGCCCGCCGCTTTGCCATGGCCGGGGCCAATCTGTTTGTGATTTCGCGCTCTGAGGACAAGGTCAGTGCCACGGTGGAAGAATTGCGGACGCTTGGGGCGCAGGCCGATGGCGCCTCTGTGGATGTGCGCGATTATGACAAAGTTGCCAAAGCGGCGCAAAAATGCGTCTCGCTCTATGGCAAGATTGATATGGTGCTGGCCGGGCAGGCCGGGAATTTTCTGGCTCCGGCTGCGGGCATGTCGGCCAATGCGTTTAAGTCGGTGATTGATATTGACCTCTTGGGCTCGTTCAACGTGTTTCGGGCAAGTGTCGAGCATTTGAACCGTCCCGGCGCGAGCCTGATAGCGATTACCGCACCGCAGGCGACCAACCCCATGCCTTATCAGACTCATGTCTGCGCCGCCAAGGCCGGGGTTAATATGCTGGTCAAAGCCCTGGCTATGGAATGGGGCCCGTCCGGTATTCGCGTCAATGCCATTTCCCCGGGGCCGATTGATGATACCGAAGGCATGCGCCGCCTTGCGGGGGATGAGAAAATCGCCGCCAAATACAAGCAGGCTCTGGCGCTGCGGCGATGGGGCAGCAAGGACGATATTGCCAATGCGGCTTTGTTCCTGTGCACGCCTGAGGGTGCGTATATTACCGGCACGATTATGGAGGTCGATGGGGGTATTTCGCTCGGCGATGCGTCTAGTGCTTTGCCGATGTAGCTGGGGGTGATCGAGTTGGTAGCGAGTAGTTCCTTCCCCGTGAAACGGGGGAGGATCCTTGTGCAAGCTTGCTCACCCTCTTAACTCCCGCATTGCGCCAGCTTTGTAACCCTGCTAGCTAGTGCCCGCTAAATCAAACAAGGAATAGTCTATGCCGACGCCCATTCTCATGCCTGCTTTATCTCCGACTATGGAAGAAGGCACATTGTCAAAATGGCTGGTAAAAGAAGGCGATAAGGTCAGCTCCGGAGACCTTTTGGCAGAAATTGAGACCGACAAAGCGACCATGGAAATCGAGGCGGTTGATGAGGGTGTTATCGGCAAATTGCTGATCGCTGAGGGCAGTGAGCATGTGAAGGTCAATGAGCCAATCGCGGTGTTGCTGGAAGAGGGCGAAAGCGCTGTTGATATTGGTGATATGGCGGCTCCTGTGCCCGTAGCAGCGCCCGAAACACCAACAGAATCGGCCCCTCCGGCGCAGGTTTCTGCCCCGGTTCAGGCGCAAGCAGCCAGTGACCCTGAGCTTCCCGAAGGCACAAATATGCAGCAGGTGACCGTGCGGGACGCTTTGCGTGACGCCATGGCCGAGGAAATGCGCCGCGACGAAGATGTCTTCATTATGGGTGAGGAAGTAGCGCAATATCAGGGGGCCTATAAGGTGACGCGTGGTCTGCTGGATGAATTTGGCGCCCAGCGGGTGATTGATACGCCGATCACTGAATATGGTTTTGCCGGCATTGGCACTGGCGCGGCTTTTGCGGGCTTGAAGCCTATTGTCGAGTTTATGACATGGAATTTTGCCATGCAGGCGATTGACCATGTGATCAATTCTGCCGCCAAGACCCGCTATATGTCAGGCGGGCAAATGGCCTGTCCGATCGTGTTTCGCGGCCCCAATGCGGCGGCTTCGCGGGTTGGGGCGCAACATAGTCAGGACTATGCCTCGTGGTATTCCCATGTGCCGGGGCTGATCGTAATTTCCCCTTATAGTGCTTATGACGCTAAGGGGCTTTTGAAAGCCGCCATTCGCAACCCCAATCCGGTGGTGTTTCTGGAGCATGAGCTGCTCTATGGGGACACAGGCGATGTGCCGGAAATAGATGATTTTGTCCTGCCGATTGGCAAGGCGAGGGTGGCCCGGGAAGGCTCTGATGTTACCATTGTTTCCTATTCCCGCGGGGTGCAATTTGCGTTGTCGGCGGCTGAAATGCTGGCCGGGGATGGGATTTCCGCCGAGGTGATTGATTTGCGCACTTTGCGACCGCTCGATATTGAGACCATCATCGCCTCGGTAAAGAAAACCAATCGACTGGTTACGGTCGAAGAGGGCTGGCAGCATATGGGGGTTGGTGCGGAAATTGGCTGGCAGGTGACACAGCACGCTTTTGACTATCTCGACGCCCCGCCAATGCGGGTGACACAGGAAGATGTGCCCTTGCCCTATGCGGCCAATCTTGAAGCTTTAAGCCTGCCCAATGCTGATAAAGTGGTCGCCATGGTGCGCAAGGTTCTTTATCAGGATTGATGAAAGATATGCCGCAACTTGTTGATTTTCTGGTCAATCCCAAGGGACGCATTTCGCGCAAAAGTTATTTTCTCGATTTCTTCCTTATCTATCTGGTATCAGTTTTGGGGGTGCATTTTCTCCATGAATCGGCTGGCCATCCGGTCACGGCTGCGCTGAAAAGTCTGGTCGGTCTGTTCTGGCTGTGGCCGATTCTGGCCATCTCTATTCGCCGTTTTCACGATATTGGCCGCTCGGGATGGTGGGCGGTTGGGGGGTATGGGGTGATGATTATCAGCTCCCTATATCTGGCTTATCAGAGTCATGAAAATCTTGGCGCGGCGGCTTCCGGTCTGGAGCAGGTGCAGACACAGGAGCAGGCGGCGGGAGAATTATTGCAGCGCTTCGATATGATGCTGGCCCTTGGGGTGATGTGGATGGTGCTGCTGATTTTTGCTGGTCTTGTATTTGGCTTTCCCGGCCAAAAGGGCGAAAATCCTTATGGTCCTGATCCTTTGAACGCGGATATTGGCGATGTTGCTGATTTCTGAGGACGAAAAATAGTTTATGAAAAATCGTCAATTTAACCAAACCTAGCCGAACAGATCTGCTAAGGCGCTGATTGCCCTTTGGCTATTCCCGGCCTTTTCCATGGGCATGATTAACCCGTTAATCCTGTTCAAAAATTTATTTTCCCGAGTTTCGATTATTGACTTTAATCAAATTCATAATTGCAAATTTCGTCACGGTTTAGAAAAAATATTGTGTGGAAAGCTAGCTAATCGGGAGCAGTATTATGAGTTCAAGGCAAAGGCAGGGCCATGCGCTGGCGGGTGTTTGGCGTTTTATTGAATTTAATTATAATGGAAATTATAAAAGAAAAAACAATGGGTTAGTGTATATTGCTCTAGCGTTGTTTCTACTAGGCAGCTTGCTAACTGCTTGCGGCGGTGGGGGTGGTTCAACGCCTGTGACGCCGCCCAATGAGGACCAAGCCGCGCCAACAAAACCTGCTGGCCTTTCGGCAACAAATGTCTCTTACGATCAGATTTCCCTGAGTTGGAGTGCTGCCAGTGATAATGTCGGGGTCACCGGTTATAGGGTCATGCGCGACGGTAGCGAGATTGCCATTGTGACCGCCACCAATTATCTCGACACCGGTCTCAATCAAAATACCAGCTATGATTATTCGATCATCGCCTTTGACGCGGCGGGCAATAATTCACCAGCCAGTGATGTGCTGACGGTGACAACAGAAACCTATTCTTCGCCGGAATGTGAGCATGTGGGCAGTGGTGCAGATTATCCGGTGGGACCGGGGCTTGCCTATGAGGACCTCTCGGCCATTGATTGGGACGGGGTTGGTGCCGGAGACACTATTCGCATTCATTATCGTCCCACCCCTTATGGCAATAAGATTGTTATTCGCACCAGTGGCACGATTGACCAGCCCTTGCGGATTTGCGGCGTGCCCGGGAGCAATGGCGAACGGCCCATTCTGGATGGCGATGGTGCCCGCAATGACCCCGATGATGCGGCGGCTTATACGACCTATGCGCCCATGGAGGGGCTGGCCATGATCATGATCTATAATCGTGATTATGATTTGAAGGATAGCAATATAGTCATTGAGGGGCTGCATATTCGCAATGCCAAAAACGAGTTTACCTATACGCGAACCAACGGGACTATCAGCAATTATGAGAGCGGGGCGGCCTGTATTCGCGTGCAGGCGGGGGATAATATCATTATCCGCAATAATGAATTGGAAAATTGCGGCAATGGCATTTTCACCATGTCGCAGGGCTATAATGAGGCGCATCTGACCCGGGATATTCTGATTGAGGGCAATTATCTCCATGGCCATAGCGAGGCGGGCAGCTATCGCGAGCATGGGGTCTATATCCAGGCCATTGGCGCGACCTATCAGTTTAACCGCTTTGGGGCCAATGCTCTCGGCTCACAAGGGGTGACCCTGAAAGAGCGGGTGGCAGGGTCGGTTATCCGCTATAATTGGTTCGATAGCGGGTCTTCGCGTTTTCTGGATCTGGTCGAGGTTGAAGATGCGGCCCCTTGGTATATCGAAGCTGAATATCTGGCCGAGCTGAACGGAGCGCCCGCCGACCCCGATCGCCTTGCTGCGGTGCAGGCGGCCGAGGCCCGTTACCGCGAAACCCATGTCTATGGCAATTTCTTTCGCCATATTGGCAGCCAGACGGAGTCTGCCAATATCGTCCATTATGGCAGCGACAATGATCCGGCGCTTAGTCGTGAAGGTGTTTTGTATTTTTACAATAATACGGTGATGATAGAGCAGGACCAAAGCGATGCCTGGCGCTTACGCCTGTTTTATCTGGGCAATCGCAATGATACGGTCCCGTCCCGGGAGGTTGCGGAGGTGTTCAATAATATCATCTATTTCACACCAGAAGCGACCACGGTTCCGGCTTATTTCTGCATGGGCGACACCAATGGGGGAACCATTAATTTTGGTGTTAACTGGATTACGGATAGCTGGCAGGCTTCAGATATTGTCGCCAATTGCTATTATGGTATTGCTGCCGATGGGCCGGTCCTCAATGGGACGGAAAATCTCGTTTATACCACTACAGCGCCGGAACCCATTGACCCGGTAACGCTTGAGCCCAATGATGTCACAGAAATTCGTGATCAGGGGCAGGCTCTGCCATCAGCCCTCGCCAATTATCCCGTGGGCCGGCACTATATTCGTCATCTGCAAAATGAAGTGCGGGCCTCAATCGATGATCTAGGGGCTAAAGAATTGCCTTAGGGATTACCATCGGGATTTTTGGGGGTTTGATTACCCTTGCGAAACCAAGCATAAGCGCTAGTTTGACCCTTAAAAGTCAGATCGATTCACGGATTTTCGCTGGAGCTTCAAGCTATGCCCATTGCCATCACCATGCCCGCCCTGTCTCCGACCATGGAAGAGGGCAATCTGACCAAATGGCTGGTCAAAGAGGGTGATGAGATCAATTCCGGTGATTTATTGGCCGAGATTGAAACCGACAAAGCGACCATGGAGGTTGAGGCGGTTGATGAGGGCAGGATTGCTAAAATTCTCATTCCCGAAGGCTCCGAAGGGGTCAAGGTCAATACGACCATCGCTATCCTTTTGGAAGAGGGTGAGAGTGAAGGCGATATTGATCTGAAGGCGCTGACGGCAGATGCGCCGAAAGCGGCGGCAAAATCAGAAGCTGCACCAGAGACTGTAATTGTGGAAAACTCTGTGGAAAACCGTGGGGATAAGTCTGGGGAAAAAACTGCGGCGGCAAAAAGCCCTCATCCTGAGCCTGTCGAAGGACGAGGGGCAGCACCAAAACCAAATGGTGCTGGTGGCCGGATTAAGGCTTCGCCTTTGGCCAAGCGTATTGCGGCGCAGCAGGGGATTGATCTTGGTTCGCTGACGGGTTCTGGTCCCCATGGGCGGATTGTCAAACGCGATGTGGAAAATGCTCCCAAAACCGCGGTGGCGGTGGCGAGCGCGCCTATTGCTAGCGCTCTTGATGATCGCATCTATCCGCCGGACAGCTACACCACCGTTAAAAATGACGGCATGCGCAAGGTCATCGCCCAGCGCCTGTGGCAAAGCTTTAACAGCGAAGTGCCGCATTTCCCGCTCGAAATTGAATGTAATCTCGATGCGCTTCTGGCAGCCCGCGCACGCATTAATGCGCTGGCGCCGGCCAAAGGTGAGGACGGGTATTACAAGGTTTCGGTCAATGACTTTATTATCAAGGCCTCGGCTTTGGCGCTGATGAAGGTTCCTGCGGCCAATGCTAGCTTTACGCCAGACGCGATATTGCTGCACAAGCACGCCGATATTGGCGTTGCAGTGGCGATTGATGGCGGGCTTATCACCCCGATTGTGTGGCAGGCTGAAACAAAAGGCCTCGTGCAAATTTCCAATGAGGTCAAAGACATGGCGGCCCGTGCTAAAGCAAAACGATTAAAGCCACAGGAATATCAGGGCGGCACTTTTTCAGTTTCCAATCTCGGCATGTTCGGGATCAAAAGTTTCGCTTCGATCATCAATCAACCGCAAGGGGCGATCATGTCCGTGGGTGCGGGTGAGCAGCGCCCGGTGGTGAAAGACGGGGAATTGGCAATAGCGACCATGATGAATGTAACCCTGACCTGCGATCACCGGGTGGTTGACGGTGCAACGGGCGCGGCCTTTCTTGGGGCGTTTAAGCAGTTTATAGAAGAGCCAGCAGCGATGTTGCTTTAAAATTGCTTGGCCAGCGTCACGCGAAAGCCGCGCTGTTTTCTCTTTGTAATGGTATCACTTTCAAGAAATTCGCTTCTGAAACCGGATTTTTGTGTTTCAGAGGCGAGAAAGTCTATGGCCTCCACAGTCAGGGAGAGATTATTTTCAAAATTCTTCACATATTTTACGCTTGAAGATAATCGCCCCGCACGCGTTGTATTGATACCCGCGTTCTCCCCTTGATATTGCAAGGCCAGCAGCAGATTGGACTTCTTGTTAAATCTGTAGGTCGCGTTGAATTTGGCGTCATAGCTATCTTGCTTCAGCGAAAACTCCCTGCCATTCAACTGCCATTGGCGCTGAAAACTATACAGGTTGAGATCAATCGCATATTCAAGGTCTGTACCAATATCCCGCTGGAAATTGACATTCAGTCCAAGGCGTTCATCGCTGTCGATATTGATATATTGTCTTAAATATTCCTCATTGCCAATATAGTCAAAGAAGCTTCTGACATCGTCAGTTTTATCGCGAAAATATAAGGTTGTCAGAAGCGTATAATCATCACTTTCAAACTCATGAGACAATTCATAATTTGTGGATGTGCCAATTTTGAGATTGGCACTGCCTTGCACAAAACTGTTATAATTCGTCTTGCGTAGGACTGGATCAAAGGCCGCGTAGTTTGGATCGAGGGATTTGGTGGAAAAGCTGGCTTGCAGCTTGCCCCAATCCTTAAAGTCGCGGGAGATATGCAAGGAGGGCAAAAACCGTGAATAGGATGGGGATTGAGAAATTGCATTGCCATCGGCTGTAAACTCAGTATCAAAGGAATTAAAGCGTATGGCAGGCAGTATTCCAAGCTTGCCCAGCGGGAATTGATAGGAAATATAGGCATCCATGCTTGAAGTTTTGCGATCAAATGTGCCGTCAGGCAGCAGCCCTGTCGTTTGCAAGCTGTCGACACCATCAAAACGCCGATTATCTGCAATCAGCCTATAGTCTAATCCATATTTCAATTGCTTTTCCGGGGAA
The DNA here is from genome assembly GCA_015487305.1 of Parvularculaceae bacterium. GTDB lineage: Bacteria > Pseudomonadota > Alphaproteobacteria > Caulobacterales > Parvularculaceae > S012-90. The sequence goes on from WFQB01000306.1 coordinate 17,084, forward strand.
AATTTCTTTTCGCGATTAAACATTATAAATAATCTATTGCCGTCTGTTATTTGATTGCGAAGAAAGTTTCCGTTGATGCTGTCAATCATGTAGATGTCTCTCGTGACATTATCTCCAGAGGATACTAAATAATTTACATTGATACCGTATGTGTCATCCTTTGTGTATTCCTTTGCATAGCCCATGCTGAAGCTGTAACCATTAGATTGATTTTCGGAGAAACTGTTCTTTTGTCTGTTTTGCAAAAGCACGTCTTCATCAAACCGCATAAACCCAAGCGTATTTTCATTCATATAGTCGAAGGTGCTGCCGCCAATGCCGCCACTTAGGCTTCGCCCGTTAGAAAACTTTCGGATAGCCATGGCAAAAAAAGACAGGTTTTTAAAATCTGATTCTTGGGTGCTTTGGGTCAGGCCGGTTTGGCCAATTTCCAGCGGGCTAAGATAGGTTAGATTGGTTTGCCGTGTGCTTTCGGTCAGCCTGCTTTCCATGTTGAATAGAACAAGGTTTTTCCATGTGCCATCATCCTTGCTATAATCTGCAGCGAGTTTATAGCGCTCGCGTGTGTCTGCGCGTGCATTTATATTAAGGCTTTGCGGGGCGCTGAAATCTTTTTTCAAAATCGAATTAACCGTGATTCCACTGCCGCTGGTGTTGGCCCCCGGATTGGTGACAATTTCAATGCGCTCAATTTGGTTGGCGGGGATTTGCAAAGCCAGCGACCGGGGAAAATATTCGCCATCAACCAGATAGTTGATATTTGATTCCCCGAGAATTGTCATATCACCTTCTATATCAGTGATGACACCGGGCAGGCGCGCCATGGCATCGGCGGCGGTGAGCGAGGCGGCATCGGGCGCCCGAATATCATAAGAGCGCCGGTCAATCGCCGTTGCCTTGCGTGTTGCGGTGATAACAATGACATCTTTACCGTCATCTGTTTTATTATCACCTATCTCTATGGG
>WFQB01000307.1 GCA_015487305.1 Parvularculaceae bacterium
CAACACATTGCCACGCCGGGGAGAATTTTCCTCCGGTGTGATGCGGGTTTCTTCTTCACTAACCGGGTCCGGCGTTGCTTCTGCGGGAAGGTCGGTTAGAAACAAAGCCGCTTCGGCAGCACGGCGGCGCACCAGGCCGGGGACCTTCTGGCGAATGCCATTAATGGTGGCTTTATTCCACCAAGTAATCGCATCAGCGGCCTGAATAAAATTGCCTTTATTGAGCAAGCGCCTTGCGGTTGAGCCGCGAAATGCATTGACGCCAATATTATAGGCAAGAGAGACCAGAGCATCAAATTGGTTTTGCCCCAAAGGGACTTTGACCGCGCTTAAAACCCCTTGTTCAAAGCGGGCTAAATCCTTGCGCAATAAGGCTTCGGCTTCCTCTTCGGAAATAGTCATGCCTTCCGATACATCAGAGCCCGTATGGCCATAGCCGATGGTCCATATTCCGGCGATATCCTTATAGGCTTCCAGACGCAAGCCTTCAAAATGCTTGATGAGGTCAATGCCTGTTTGCGACACCTTCATTTTACTCTACTCCCAACAAAATTCTTGCCTATGGCAGGCAGCTGATTCTCCGCCCCATCGGACCACCAACCAAGAAGGGGCTATTATGCCAGCAAATCTGCTTGTCAGCAAACAATCTGAAAATGACGACTTTAGGGCCTAGCTCCAAGAGGGGGATAAGAAATTGGTATAAAATATCAGGATAAATCCAGGAAACACGCCATTTCTACCTTCTTCCATTCTTCACATTTGCGCTATGGGCTGAAAATGCCATGTTTTTGCCATGCAACACCGTCATTAAAAATTAAATAAATTCGGTTCGGGTGCTTGTGCATCTTTGTATTCATGACTATTCACACGCTTCATAAAAGGCACGAATCTCGCAAGAGAAATGAGATGCTCTAAATGTAGCGTGGTTTAAGGGAGATTTGAGTTCGATGTCTGCGACAAAAATAGTTGATTATTGCCCGTCCAAAGATGAACCCTATATGAATGAGCGGATGCTTGAATATTTCAAGAAAAAACTTCTCGACTGGAAGGAAGAAATTCTTGAAGAGAGCAAAGGGACACTCGACCAATTACAAGAGGAATCTTTGCATCTGCCAGACAGCGCAGATCGCGCCTCCTGCGAAACGGATAAATTTCTTGAATTGCGCACTAGAGATCGTCAGCGCAAGCTGATTATTAAAATTGATGCGGCATTGCGACGCATTGAGACAGGGGAATATGGCTATTGCGAAGATACAGGCGAGCCGATTGGCATTGGTCGCTTGGAAGCGCGCCCGATTACAACTTTGTCCATTGAAGCGCAAGAGCGCCATGAACAAGCGGAAAAAGTCCACCGCGACGATTAAGAAACTCAGATTTGAAAATTATAAAGGCTGCCTTTTAAAGGGCAGTCTTTTTTAATGCTTACTGCAAATTAGCGAGGGTTTTCGAGCGTTGTTTGTCGAGATACCCAATGTCGAAAAAACCACCGCCATGCTGTTTTTGCCAGAGCAGAAATTGTTCGAGGCGCGTGAGGAAATTTTTAACGTCCTGCTTGTCTTTCGTATAGGGCGTTGCCCCGGGGGTGAGAGTCGAGGAATGAAAAGACAGGGTTAGCAGCGGCACATGGCTTTGAGCGAGGGCGCGGGCAAGGGCGATCATGGCATCAGATGAGTTCCCTTCGGGGGTCAGGCGCATAGGGGCGGTTAAATGACTTTGCAAATTTTCCTGCCAACCGGTGGCGGATTTGAAATTGGCGATTGCGTTTAATTTTTGTGGCAGGAAAACTTGCGTTCGTTTTATGGCTCTGGCACCCGACGGGGGCAGGCAGGTGATGATATCGCCCATGCGGGTGCGATGATAAAAGGGATGGGCACTTAGATGGGTAAAATCCGGCCCCCCTTGGGCGCGAAAATCAAACCCGGCACTGGGGCTGAAATCATGGACAATGCCGATTTCGGCTAAATCTTCCAACACGCTAGGGGAAATGCCATAGCGCCCGGCACGATGGGTGGTGGCGCGAAACCCAAAGACAGTTTCAAAAAGCATGGCTAGATGTTGCAGGGTTTGCAAATGCAGCTCTTGCGGCATGGAGGACTGATAGAGCTGGCTCTCTGTTTTAAGAGGGTGTGCTGGTGGTGTTTCCCATCCATGGAGATGCAGGCCGAGGGTCGCCTTGCCACTTTTGAATAACTGTTTGAACCAGGCGGCTGTTTTTGTATCTTCCATAAGCGGCCAGGTTAGAAAATAATGGGGAATAATCTCGAAGTGCTCGCACAATATTTGAAAGCGTGCGAAATCTCCCAATAAAGAAAGACTGTGGCCCACTGGTTTGGGATTGTTCCAATCAAATATTTCTTCAGTATCCACTGTTACCATGACCGGCGGCGGAGTTTTACTCTCGGGCAGAGCGGCCACAGGCGTCCATATTGGTCTGGCAGGCACTGCGCTTGTGCCCGCCATAGTCAAAATGTTTTGCCACAGCTTAACGACGCCTTTGGCTGTATCATCCCAAGAGAAATTTTCTGCCCAATTTCGAGTTGCTGTGCGGGGCGGCAAATTTGCCAGTAATGATTCAAGCGCTTTGGCCAGCGCCTCTGCCGTTCGGGGTTTAACAATTAACCCCGCAGCCTTATCGCCAATCACTTCCGCGCACCCCCAAATATCAAATGCGACGCAAGGCGTTCCGCAGGCCATGGCTTCAAGCAAAACATTGGGCCAGCCTTCGCGATCAGAACCAAGGGCGAGGCAGTCGGCCATATTGTAAATTTCCGGCATTTTTGTCGGATGAATGCGGCCTAGAAACCGGACGCGATTTTCTATTTTTAAGGAGCGCGCCAAATGCTCAAGCTGTCGCCGTTCTGGCCCATCGCCTGCAATCAATAGGCTTGCCTCAGGCAAATCAGCAAGAGCACGCAAGACAAGGTCATGGCCTTTGCGTTTTATAAGATGCCCAATTGAGGCAATGACTGGACCTTTGAGGTTTAATTCTTTGCGCAAGAGGTCACGATCAAGGGGGCGAAACTGCTTCAGATCAACACCATTGCGCAGGGTTTGTATTTTATCGCCCTTAATCCCGAGACCGATCATTTCATCGCGCAAGGCATCACAGACAGTAATGGAAGCGCTGGCTTTATCGGCAGCTTTGATAATCATGTCTCGCGGGCGCGGAAATTTTGGCAAAAGATTTATATCAGTGCCGCGGGCGGTGATGACCACCGGCTTGTTGAAATGCTCGCCCACCGCCATGGCAGCCACACCATCTGGATAGAAATAATGGGCGTCGATCAGATCAAAATCCCAACCTTCCGCCAGCACATCGCCAATGGCGCGGGTGAAACATTTCTCTAATGCCTTTGGGGCAAAATTCATGGCTATTTTAGGCGGGATGAAAAAACGGGGGTGGCGTATTTCAAAACCATAGCGCCATTCGCGAACCGGCACTTTGGCATATTCGCCATAGGCGCCGAATATTTTACCGGTAAAGGGAAACCACGGCACGGGCGCAATCACCCGTATTTCGCACCCCTTATGAGTGCGGGCGACAGCGCGCAGGCGATTTTCCACAAACACCCCATGAGATGGTTTGATGGCATTGGGATAAAGCGTGGTTAGCACCAGAATGCGCATGAGGGCCTTTCATTATAATCTCAAGAGATACGCAAGACTGCTGCCATAACGGACTGATTTGAGGAGCAATCTGCTTTTAAGTTGTGCTTAGCCGAAATAAATGCGCAAGAGCAACCTATTGGGGTGGAATATGCGCTGTGGGTATTGTTGTCATGGTCAATGTCAATATTTGCTGATCCGCATTGTTCCCATTGGGGTGACAGGTTTTGATGTGGGGCTGGCACGGTTTTCGCTTTGTAGTTGCAGTTATGTTGCATTGATTGATTCTGCGCCGCTTTGGGTCTAAATATTGCCCCGGGCTATTGTTGGAGTATGGAAAAGTGATGACGGGGGTCGTTACACTTATATCTCATCTTGATTTGGGCTGGCTGTTCATTATGGGACAGGCGCTCGTGCTTTTGGCGTTGTCGGTTTACTTTTTAACCCTCGGTCAGGCAGCGCGCAATGCTGCCTTTTATGCGTTGCCGCGGCGGCGTTTTTTAGAAAAATTCCGTTTGGGCCGTAAAGCCCTTTCTTTGTTTTTGCCGCGTGATGCGGCCTCTGAGCATATTCAGGGCAAGGTTGATCTGAAGGTGTTTGACCGCAAGGAATTATCGCCCAATCCGATTGCGCGCGGGGATTTGTTTTCTCGTCTGTTAAAACGCGGCTTTGATATTATCATGGCGCTGGGTCTGCTGGTTTTTGCCATGCCTCTCTTGGTGGCGGTAGCTATTGCCGTAAAACTGGAAAGCAAGGGGCCGGTTTTTTATCGCCAAACCCGCATTGGCCGCCATGGTCGCAGTTTTGAAATTTTGAAATTTCGCACTATGCGCGTTCATGCCGAAGAGGATGGGGCCGTATGGGCCAAAGCCAATGATAGTCGGGTGACGCGGGTTGGCGCATTTTTACGACGCAGCCGCATTGATGAAATTCCGCAGGCCATTAATATTCTTATGGGACAAATGAGCTTTGTCGGACCGCGCCCGGAGCGCCCTGAATTTATTGATCTGCTGGTTCACGAATTACCCCATTATGAAGACCGCCATCTGGTAAAGCCGGGCCTTACCGGCTGGGCGCAGGTCAACTATCCTTATGGGGCGTCGGTGGACGATGCGCGCGAGAAGCTGAAATATGATTTGTATTATGTGAAAAACTTCTCCCTCATCTTGGATATGTTCATCATCATCAAAACGGTGAAGGTGGCAATTTTAGGCATAGGGGCGCGATAGGTTTAGGGTCGGCTGTCTGGCGCGCCAAAATAGATTTGGCCATAGATTAAATTTACTCTTTGTTAAGTGTTTAAAGGCGCAAAGGGTTAACAAGATCGCCCTGATCTGTTTATCTTAACGCCATGTAAAGATGTGGGCTGTTAGCTGCTACCTGTCCCAAACTGCGACATTTTTGTCTTTTGTCCGGCATTTTTTGTCCGATAATTTTGACCAAACCGCCAGTTCGGGGAAGATGGCGATTATTTTTAAATAACCATCGGAATTCAAATGGTTTTTGCGCGAATTTTGCAGGGACCACCATAACAAGCCCCCGAGCGGTTTCGGGAAGGAAGAGGGACCTGTCTGCTATGACTGGAATGACTTATATTGGGACACTAAACGCCAAAATGAATAAGATTATTCTATTGACCATTTTTGCGGCTTTCGCCTTGTTGCTAACGGCCTGTGAAAGTGTTGGCACGGTTGATACCTCGCCATCGGAGCAAATTGCTGCTGGCGTTGGGCCTGTTACCGAAGAGGCACCGATTGATGTCGTGCCGGATTATCTAATCGGTCCGCTTGACCAATTACAGATTTTTGTCTGGCGCGCGCCAGAGCTTTCCACCAATGTTACCGTGCGCCCCGATGGCCGCATTTCAACGCCTTTGGTGGAAGATATGATGGCCGCGGATAAAACCCCGACTGAATTATCCAAGGATATTGAAACGGTTCTTGCCTCTTATGTGAAAAACCCGGAAGTGACGGTTATCGTCAACCAGTTTTCCTCGACTTTCGAGCAGCAGGTGCGGGTTTTGGGCGAGGCGCAAAAACCAATCGCCCTGCCTTATCAAAATGGCATGACAGTTTTGGATGTGATGGTTGCTGTTGGTGGCCTGACCGAGTTTGCGGCCGGTAATAAAGCCATTTTATATCGCGGCAAGGGCGAGAACAAAAAAGCCTATCGTCTGCGTCTTGATGATCTGATGCGCAAGGCTGATGTCGATGCCAATGTGCCGGTACTGCCAGGCGATGTCATCTTGATCCCCGAGAGCTTCTGGTAGGAAGCCCCCGCGGCGGGGTGATGTTTTTAAGGAAAAAGAGAGAGTAATTTGTGCGCTTAGCTGATTTACCAAGTCCCATCATCAAATATATTATCGGCCTGTGGCGTCGCCGCTGGCTGATTTTGATGTTGGGCTGGGGGTTGGCTTTGATCGGCTGGGCGGCGCTTCGTCTGGTGCCCGATGTGTATGAATCCCGCGCGCAGCTTTACTTCAACACCTCAACCGTATCCTCAGAAGCGGCGATCAATGTTGCCACCACTCCGGATTATGATCGGCGTATTGCCGCATTGCAATTGCAATTATTGTCGCGGGAAAATCTCGAAAAAGTTATTAGCGATACCGGGCTTGATGAGGATATTCAGTCAGATGCGGAATTGGAAAAAGCCATTCAGCACATACAGGATAATGTAAAAGTGCTGAGCCCGGAGCTTTCCTTTTTCAATATTTCCTATGTGGATAAGGATCCGGTGATTGCACAAAAAATTGTCAATTCTCTGGTCAATCGTTTCATTGAACAGGATTTGGCATCCTTGCAATTGGATAATGCGTCCGGCCTTGCCAATTACGGGGCTTTGATTGAGGAAAAGCGGGCGCAGATTGAGGCAAAAAATCAGGAAATTGCTGATTTTCAAAGAGCCAATGCAGATGTATTAGCCAGCGCTAATCGCAATCAGCGGGTTTTGGAACAAAAAGAACAAAATCTTTCCAGCTTGCAATTTGAGCTGGCATCAGCGCGCCAGCAACGCACAACCTTGACAAACCAGCTTGGCACCACCCCGCGTTATTCTTCCGGCACGGAACTTGACACTTTAAAGCTTGAGCTGGCGCAATTGCGCAGTGTCTATAAAGAAAATCATCCGGATATCCAGCGCCTTGTGGCGCGTATAAATGAGCTGGAAAATAGTGGCTCTGCTCTGCCGGATAATCCGGCCTATGAGCGCTTGAAGCTTTCTTTGCAAACGACGGAGGGAAATATTCGTGCTTTGCAAAATCGTATCGCGCAGCTACGCAGCGAAATAGCCAAATTGTCATTAGAGGTGACATTAGTGCCTGAAGTGCAAGCGCAGATGGAAAATATTCTTCTGGGTAAGGATCAGCTCGAAAAAGAATATCAGGCTTTATTGGGCCAGCGCAACAAATTGACCAATTCATCGCGCCTTGGAGAATTGGGTGGCGCGGTGAAATATGAGATTTATGAAAGCCCGAAAGTGGCAAGCCTGCCAGCCTCACCGCCGCGGGCGCTTTTGACTTTGGGGATTATGATATTGGGTCTTGGGGTTGCCGCCGGCTTGGCGTTTTTGATGGCACAACTCGATAATACCTATACGCAGGCCGAAGAACTGGAAGATGCTTTTGGCCTACCGGTGCTGGGGCAAATTTCGCCTTCTGAAACCAAAGCCACGCGCAGCCGGTTACTGGCCGAGCGCTTCGGGCTATTGGCGTCTCTTGGCCTCTTGGTGATGCTAACAGGGGTGATGTTTTTAGTGTTGCAACATTCCCCCGTGGCTAAGAAACTTGGTCCGGTTGCGGATGTTTTGGAAAAAATAATTGTGCCACCACCACCGGATGGCCTTAAGGCGGAGGTGGCGTTATGAGCATTATAGAAAATGCAGCCAATGCCGGTGCGGGCAGTAATCGCCGCCGATCCATGGATCGCTTGCGTGCGCGCCAGCAATCGCCCAACCGGCAGCCATCTGCCCCCGTCGGTCCGCCCAAAAGAACCACGAAGGATGGTGGCTCTTCTATAGGCGAGGCTGTGTCAGAGCAGTTCACGCTTGATGAAGATTTGATGGCGCAGCAGGGATTTTACACCCCTAGCCATAAGCCCAAAAGATTGGCGCTGGAATTGCGGGCGATAAAACGCCGCCTGATGCGCCGTCTTGATTTTTCTCGCCATGGCACAACAAGGCTAGCCGCAGGCGAGCGCCAGCATAATACAGTATTGCTGACCTCAACACGCCCGGCAGAAGGCAAAACCTTTGCTGCGATCAATCTTGCCCTCAGTCTGGCGATTGAAGATGGGGTCAATGTGTTGCTGGTGGATGCCGATGTGCCAAGGCCGAAAGTGTTTGGCCATTTCGGGCTGACCGCGGGCGCAGGCCTTACGGATTTAATCAATGATCCTGATCTTGATATTTCCAAAATGATTGTCAAAGAAAAATCCGCGCCGCTGGCCTTGCTGTCGCAGGGCACGGCAGAGCAATCGCCCAATGAATTATTTTCGCGCCAGGAAATGGCTGATTTCATTCGCGAGCTATCATTGCGCTATCCGGATCGGATTATCATTTTTGATGCCCCGCCGGTGCTGGCAACGCCGGAAGCAGTGACCATTGCCCGCTATGTGGATGAGGTCGCCTTTGTGGTGGAGGCCAATGGCACGCCGGAACCGGCAGTTGCAACCGCATTGGAGGAGGTGCTGGACGTCAATAGTCACGTCTCATTGATATTAAATCGCTGTCTCGTGCCGGAGCGGATTAGCGAATATGGCTCCTATGAAGAGTATTATTACAAGGATTATGAACAGGAAAAAAAGAAGGCGAAGGCTGTGCGCGCGGCCAATTTTTCTCCTGAAGAAGGGCAAACGGAATGAAACGGCATTTTTTGAAAAAACTAATGGCGGGGGTTGCGCTCGGTGCTATGCCAATTGCGGCGCTGGCGCAGGTTTCGGTGGGCAAACCGCCTTTGCAATTACGTTCGGACTTTATCGGCTATTCGCTATCCGCCAGTGGACAGTTGACCTATACGGATAATGTTCTTCTGGTGCGTGAAGAGGAAGCCGAAGGGGATGCTATTGCTTCGCTTATTTTAAGTGGCGGCGTGTTTGTGGATCGCCCGCGTTTTACCGGTCTTGTTTCCGGGGATGTGCAGATAGGCACCTATCTTGATCCGGTCACCGATGGTGCAGGCAATGAACAATATGACCGGTTGCGGGTTAATCGCAATGTCACTGGGGCAGGGACATTCAAGATTAAAGACAATCTGTTTTATGTGGATGTTGGCCTTGCGGCGCAGCAACAGGCTTTGGGGTTAAACTCTCTGGAAGCGGACCGTCAGGGTGCGGCCAATCAACAGCGCGCTGATGCTCTATCTTTCAGCGTCAGCCCCTATCTCTATTCGCGGCTTTCCAATGATGGCGCTGTGGAAGCCCGTTACCGTTATACCAAGGTTTATGTGGATGATGATGGCCAGATAGAAGGCATTGATAATTATCTAAACGATAGCGAAACCCATGAGGTTCTGGCCAGCTATGATAGTGGCGGGCTGATGGATCGTTTGCGGGTGGTATTAAATGTTTATGGCAATACGACCTCGGAAACCGGTAGTGATGTTTTGCCGGAAGTCGACTATACGCAAAATGCCGTCTATGCGGATGTGACCTATCCATTAAATCGTCGCCTGTCCGTTACCGGCACTATCGGCTATGATGATGTCGACACAAATGGCAATCCGTTTTTTACCGATGATGAAATTTCCGGTGCCTTCTGGAAGGCTGGTCTTATTGCTACGCCGGGGCGCAAAACGCGGGCGGAACTGGCCGTTGGAGAGCGCTATGGGGGCACGTGGGTTGATGGCTCGGCGGAATATAAACTCTCAAGCCGTCTTGCCATTCGCGGTGATGTCTCGCGCACCTTTCAAACTCGCGCGCAGGGCGTGTCGCAAAGTTTCGGGCGTTTGCAGTCCAACACGCTTGGTTATATTGATGCCTTGCGCGAAAGCACGGATTTAACTGCCAATGAGATTGCCGGGCGCGCTGTTACTTTTAACAGTAATCTGACAGATTTTAATCGTGGGCGTTCTGGCCTTTCGGCGTCGGACACAGCGAGTCTTTCTATTATCGGGCAAAACCCACGCACCAATCTGGTGATTACCGGGGGGTATGATAATTCTGATTTCGGGTTCCAGCAGACCGAGAGTATTTTTCTTGGCACGCGCATAGAGCGCCGTTTATCGCGTCGCAATTCCATTTATGGCCGCGCCGATATACGAAAATCCGATACCAGTATTGGCCAGACCTTTCTTGAATGTACTTTGGCTCTTTCAACCGATCCGGTGTTTGCCTCCTTTACGGCGGCTGAGATTACGGCGATTTGTCAGGACCCGTCCAATTTTACCGATGAGGCGACAACACTAAACCTTGCGATTGGCGCTCGCCGCCAGCTTGGGGACAATGTTTCCGCCTATGCCCAGATTGGCCGAACCGAGCGCTCCTCGGATAATGTCAATCTTGGCTATGAAGAAAACGCCATCACGGTTGGTGTGACTTATGATTTTTAGACGAAGGCAATAATAAAAATGATAGAAGCCTATTTTGGATTGAACAAAGCCCCGTTCCGGCTTGGCAGCGACGAAGAGTTTTACTTCGACAGCTCCATGCATGCGCGGGCTATGGCCTATCTGAAATATGGTTTGCAACAAAGCGAAGGCATTGTTGTTCTGACCGGGGATGCCGGAGTTGGTAAAACCACATTGGTCGAGCATTTTATCGCCGAGCTTGAAAATGATATTGTCGCCTCGCGCCTGCTGGGGACAAAATTTGAGCCCGGTGAAATTCTACCGCAAGTGATGAGTGTGTTTGGAGCTGAAGCGCGCGGCTCAACTTTTGCTGCACAAATGAAGGCCCTCGAAGCCTATCTTGCGGGGCAGATTGCCAGCGGTAAGCATGTTATTTTGGTGATTGATGAAGCGCAAAACCTGCCCAATCATTCTTTGGAAGAAATTCGCCTACTGACAACTTTGTCACAGGCTGGGCGTTCGCTGTTGCAGATTTTTCTGGTCGGCCAACCGGAATTGCGCACACGTCTTGCCAAAAGCGATATGAAGCAATTAAGTCAACGAATTGTTGTTTCATGGACGCTAAAAGCGCTCGATGCTGATGAGGCGGCTGATTATATTGATTATCGCCTGCTCATGGCCGGATGGGGGGAAGAGGAATCGCTTTTTACCGAAGGCGCGATGCAAATCATTTATCGCCATACTGGCGGTGTGCCGCGCCTCATCAACCGTATTTGTGCGCGGGTGCTGATTGGTGCCGCTTTGGTGGAAGCAGAATTTATCGATGAAAATCTGGTTAAGCAGGTCATCATGGAGATGGCGCAAGAAGGGTTGGCCGAAGCGGATATTGACGCAATGGCTTTACCGGATGATGAAACCGGTGATTTATTTGAAAATGCCAATCTGCCAGATCTTGAGGAAGATAATCCGGAAATCGATCTGGATTTGGACGCCGTGCCGGAAGAAGATGTCGGGTTTGATGAAGATCAGGCGGTCGTGTTGCCCTTTACGCCAACGCCCGATGAAGAGCCTGCGACAGATTTTGAACTTGCAGATGATGACGCCGCGCCTGTGACGCAAGAAGCAGACGAAGAATTGGCGAGTGAAGATGAAAAACAAGCCCCTGAACAGGTTGAGGAAATCTCGCCGCAGGATCAAATAGGCGCACCGCAATTACTATCCGTTCTGGACCGTGTGCGGGCAGCGCAGGAAGTTGCCAAAGAGCACCAGAGTCGCGAGCGCGATGAGCGACAATCCTCGGAAGATGAAATAAGTCTGGAAGAAATTGCTCGTCAAATTCGTGAAGCCAGCGAGGAAGTAGCGCAAGAAGCCAATGAAACAGGTAATGGCGAGCCTTTAGCGGCGATTTCTGTTGATTTGGCACTGGAGCAGGATGAGCCATCGCAAGAAGAGATTAATATTGATTTTGACTTGTCAGATGATGATAGCAAAAGCGATGATGGCGAGCCGGATGGCTTGAGTGATGATGATAAGGAATTGCTTCAGCAAGAGTTGAAAAACTTTGTTATGGAAACCCGCGAAGAGCTGAAGGCTGTGGTGAAATCTTTAGAGATCATATCGGCCCGCCTTGAAGAGCTTGATAGTCGGCGTACGCGCCGCAATCGACTGGTTGGCAAGAAGTTGCAGGAAGTAGAAACCCTGCTCGAAAAAATGCGTGGCCCCGCCAGACGCGCTTAAACGGGGGATGTATGGACGACAAGTCTGACATTGCAAAAGCAAAAATATCTTCCAATGCGGCCCTTACAAATGGAATGAGCATTGATGTGGAGGATTATTTTCAGGTCTGGGCGTTAAGCGAAAAAATCTCTCCGGCCGATTGGGATGGTTTTGATCTGCGTGTCGATGCTTCTACAAGGGCGGCCATGGATTTGATGGAGCGCCATCAGGTGACCGCGACTTTTTTCACCCTTGGCTGGGTAGCGCAAAAATGCCCGGCGCTTATCCGTGAGATCGTCGCGCGCGGCCATGAATTGGCGAGCCATGGCATGGC
>WFQB01000308.1 GCA_015487305.1 Parvularculaceae bacterium
CATCTGGAGAGGGTTGCACAATATAAGAAAACTTCAGCCCCCATTGGCCGCCATCGCCGAGCAATTCCTTAAACCGGCTTTGCTCATGGGGGGTTGTAATGATTAGAATTTCAGATATGCCCGCCAGCATGAGGGTTGAAAGCGGATAATAAATCATCGGCTTGTCATAAACCGGCAAGAGCTGTTTTGAGGTGGTTAGGGTGAGAGGATGGAGGCGTGTGCCGGATCCGCCAGCGAGAATAATGCCCTTCATTTTAGGAGATTCCCTTTTCAGTGTGGGTGCTTTGTTGTTCGATCAATATTTTGGTGACAAGCCTTACGCGATCCTGCCAATTTTTTGGAGCGATGGCGAAGGTTTTTTCAATTTTCTCACAATTTAAGACTGACCAAGCAGGGCGCCGAGCGGGCGTGGGGAAGGCGTCACTGGTTGTCGGGGTGAGAATAATGTCTTTTCCGGTTTCCGTTTTGACGGTGTCAAAAATTTCGCGAGCAAAACCATGCCAAGTGGTGCGCCCGGCCCCCGTGTAATGATAGGTGCCAAAAGCGGGTTTATCAGCAGTTGAAATTTTATTGGCCATAATCAACAGGGTTTCAGCAATGTCATCGGCAAAGCTGGGCGTGCCATGTTGATCATCGACAACACTCAAGGCCCCTTTTTCAAACCCAAGACGCAGCATGGTTTTCAAGAAATTTTTACCGGTCAGGGAATAGACCCAAGCGGTGCGCAAAATTATATGATGCGGCAGCACCGCACGAATGGCGCGCTCTCCTGCAAGCTTGGTTTCCCCGTAAACATTCTGCGGTGAAGGATCGTCCGTTTCCTTGAACGGCGAAGTCCCGTTACCGGAAAAAATATAATCCGTCGAAATATGCAAAAGCGGAACATTTTGCATGGTGCAGGCCCGGGCGAGATGGCGCGGGCCCTCACAATTTACGGCAAAGGCGCGCTCTTTTTCCTGTTCTGCCAGATCAACAGCCGTAAAAGCGGCGGCATTGATAACAATGTCCGGTTCAACTTGCCGCATGATTTGTGCAACCCGAAGTCCGTTAGAAATATCCAATATTTCAGAATTGGTCGCAAAGCCCTGAATATTATGAGACGGGGCAAGGCGGGTGAGGGCCTCGCCGATTTGTCCATTGGCTCCGGTGATGAGGGCTTTTAACACGAGAATTATACCGCCGTCCCTAAGCGCTGGCCCTGATAAGACCCATCGCGAATGGCTTGCCACCAATCTCTGTTTTCCAGATACCAGATGACGGTATCGTGCAAGCCCTGCTCGAAACTGATCGAAGGTTCCCAACCCAGATCCTTCTTTATCAGGGAGGCATCAATCGCATAGCGGGCATCATGGCCCGGGCGATCTGTAACATATGTGATGAGGTCGCGATGGGGGCGTTTTGGGGAGGCTGGTGATAATTCGTCCATTAAATCGCAAATTTTATGCACGACTTGCAAATTGGTCCGCTCTTCATTGCCGCCTATATTATAGCTCGTGCCTGGCGCGGCTTTTTCGCTGACCAGAATGAGCGCTCTTGCATGGTCATCCACATCAAGCCAGTCGCGAATCTGATCGCCCTTGCCATAAATCGGCAATGACTTGCCCTCAAGACAGTTGATAATCATCAGGGGGATCAGTTTTTCCGGAAACTGATAGGCCCCGTAATTATTGGAGCAATTGGTCATTAAGGTTGGCAGGCCATAGGTTTCGCGCCAAGCCCGCACCAGATGGTCAGATGATGCTTTGCTGGCGGAATAGGGGGAGTTTGGCGCATAGGGGGTATCTTCGCGAAACAGGCCTTTAGGCCCAAGCGTGCCAAACACCTCATCGGTAGAGATGTGCTGGAAGCGAAAGCTTTTTTTGTCGGCCTCATCAAGGCCACGCCAATAATCGCGCGCGACTTCCAGCATGATATAGGTGCCGATAATATTGGTTTCCATGAAACTTGCCGGACCATCTATGGAGCGATCCACATGGCTTTCAGCGGCCAGATGCAAAACCCGATCCGGGCCAAAATCCGCAAACACCTGCTCCATTCTTTCGCGATTGCAAATATCGGCCTGCACAAATTGATAGCGCGGATTATCGGCAATGCTATTAAGGGAGGCAAGATTGCCTGCATAGGTCAGGGCGTCGACATTACATACTTCATGGTCTGTTTTAACCATAAGACGACGAATAACAGCCGAACCAATAAAGCCAGCGCCGCCAGTGATAAGATATTTCATCAGGATAATACTCCAACATTCAGGTCATGGCAGATCGCGCCATCGGGGTTATTCGGGTCATAGGAAAAATATTTAGGCAGTTCCGATAGGTGCGGCGTCAATTTGTCCTTGTCAGAAAGAACAGGACCATTTCCTGACCAGATATTGTCGGGCCATTGAATGGCAATGTCCGGATCATTATAGGCCATTCCCTTGTCGCGCTGTCGATCATAATGGCGATCAACCTTGTACACAATTTCGCAATGATCGCTGAGAGTCAAAAACCCATGGGCAAAGCCATGAGGGATGAGAAGCTGTTTGCCATTTTTGGCGCTTAACTCTTCAACAATATAC